>NZ_JAMOYX010000029.1:0-34223 GCF_023669465.1 Dorea sp. MB18-49 | reverse complement strand
ATATAAAATATATAGACCTATTCCTATCCATAGCACTCCCATGCAAACTCCAAACACTATCCATGGCACATTTAAAACTTGCAGCGGAATTCCTATAATAGCAACACAAAAACTATACACCAAATATCCTGTAATCAAATTTTCTGAAATGCTTTTATTTTTTCTATTTATTGCATTTCCAAATACAATTAACAGCAAAGTGAAAACGCAGTAAAATAACGTACATAGCAGATAATCTTTCACCACTATTCCCCTTTCTTTTCTTCCGCATCAATTTTACGATCTATTGCAATTTGCTGAGCCAAACTATCAACTTTATTTTCCAGTGCCGAAATCTGAATTGTATTATAAAATAACTTCACAATCAATACAAAGATAACGATCAGATATACCATATTAACCGTTGATTTAAATCCCAGAAATTCCGATATAGCTGACATAATTTGTGGAAATACTCCCATAATAACAAGTATACATGAAAATCCAATCCAAAAAACTGTATATTCTATTTTTAACTTTGCCAAGCGTATCTTTCTAAGCATAAATGCCAATAATACTATAGCTCCTACAACAAGTAAAATTCTAATAAAAATTGACATATTATCCCCTCTTTCTAAAGTTTTGTACAAATAATATTGATATCAACATTTTAACCATATATTTAGCTGCATTCGTCAAATTCAGATAACTTTCTCCTGCAACTCTCTCATCCATATTTACTGGTACTTCGGAAATCTCCGCTCCATTTTTCAACAAATATGATACAGTATCCGGCTCTGGTCCATAATTCAAATTCTGTGCGAATTCTTTAATCATTTTATGGGAAAACATTCTCATTCCTGATGTCGGATCTGCCACCCTTTTTCCAGTTGTAATTTTGATGGCTACAGTAAGCATCTTACTTCCAATCATTCTTAAAGATTTTTCCTTTTTCTGGTTGATAAATCTTGATCCGATTACAATATCATATCCTTCTTTTATTCTATTTAACATCGGTTCAATAAACTCTGGTCTGTGCTGACCATCTGCATCAAATTGAATTGCATACGAATATCCTTTCGTATATGCATACTTTAATCCAGCCTGAAAAGCCCCTGCAAGTCCAAGATTTACCGGTAGATTTAACATTTCATATCCTTTGCTCCTGCAAATATCCGCTGTCCGGTCTTTAGATCCATCATTCACAACAATATAATCATATTGACTATACTTATTCTTAATGAACGTAACTACATTTTCTATATTTTCTTCTTCATTATAAGCCGGAATCACTATCAATAATTCGCTTTTCATTCTTTTCTCCTTTGCTTATATTATTTTATATATCCTTCAAAATCATGAAATACCCGATCTTCTTCTTTCGGTAATTTCATATAATCTCCATACATTTTCGAAAGATACTCCTCATATCCTACAGGGATCGGGAACATTCCATCTCGGAACTTAACATATTTTGCCTCTGAAAATACTTCTTTAGAGAAAAATTCTTTATCTTCTACCGGCCATATGCGGTCTCCTACATATGTTCCCTCACAAGGAGTTACCATATCTATAACTTTCTTATTCCAATATTTGTAATCCTTATTTCTAAAAAGTATCTTATATGCACCTTTTCCGATAATGTTTAAAATACTTTTCTTCATCGTTGTAAGATTACCTGCAACATATATTTTATTCATCATCTTATAAAAGCGATGCTTTTTCATGATTTTTCTTAATGTTTCTTTTTCATCCGGCCATATATCCATCGGGAATATATCCATCCATACGCCTGTAGCATATTGTCTTTTTATATCCTTTTCAAATACTATAGTCGAATCATCTACCAATTTCATGTACGGATAAATATAATTATCATCTAGCGGTAATAAGAATTTGTATTTTCTTTCAGTATCCAGGTACCTGTTATCTTTTACCAGCGCAATTAATTTATCATAATCTTTACGTAACATGCATACATCTATATCGTCATCCCAGGGAATAAAATCCTGATGCCTTACTGCCCCCAGACATGAACCTCCGCTTAAAAAATACATGATATTATTTTCTTTTGCAAATTCATCAAATCTTTTTAACAAATTATATTCCAGCGATTGTATTTCTTTAAATTCTATTTTTTTCTTATATTCCTTCATTGTTTTATCCTAACTATTTATACTTACCATAAAAAAGCGGTATACTTTTTCCAAATATTCTTTTGAAGTGAATGTGAATCTGACTCCATCCACAAAAAAATGAATATATCTTTTTTGCTCTATATCATTAAGTAATTCATTAAACCTGACATTTGCTTTCAGATATTTTTCTGCCTTTTTAGAAGAGTTCTTCTCGGTTACATATTGTTTTGCTTTTTCAACATCCGCAATCTTTCCTTTTTTATAAGAACACGTTATATATTTTGCATATAAAAACTGTTCAAATAAATTGTTTCTGGAAATACTCTGAGATGTCATTCGGTACTGTAACACTACTTTATTAAGATTCGATACTCTATATCCCTTTAATAATGCCCTCAAAGTAAAATCATAGTCTTCGCACAATGGTATTTTTCTGTATCCGTTTAAATGTTCAAACATTTCTTTTCTTCCAAACCAGGTCGGATGTGGTACAACCTGATTATAGCGGATACACTTTTTTATTTTATCCGGATTCGCTGGGATTTTTTTGATGGAATAAATAACTTTTTCCTCTTCATCTATTACTTGTGTAATCCCCCCGATCAAATCCACATTACATTTTTCCAGATATTCTTTTTGCCACTGTAATCTTTCCGGAACGGATATATCGTCTGCATCCATCCTGCAGATATATTTGCCGTTTGCATACGACAGACCTCTGTTCAAAGAATACGTCAGCCCCTGATTTTTTTCATTAATATGGAATTGAATTCTATTATCTTTTTGTTGATATTCCTTTATAATTCTAATATGATCTGAATTATCCGGATTGTCTAAAATAATAATATACTCAAACGCTTTATACGTCTGATTTAAAATAGATTCTATCGATCGCCTGAGCTGATTTTCAGGCTCTTTATATGTCGCCATTATTACTGAAACTTCTGTCATAACACTCCTCAATTCTATTTATACTTTATCTTTATTTCGGATTCATTTCACGTTTACTATTCATACCTATAGCATACCACTTTCCCTATTATAACGAACAATACCTTAAAAAGCAAATTAAAAGCTATTGACTTTATTCTTCAAAAATGGTTACATAATAATATTACGAAAAAAGAAAGTTGAGGTATCCTATGTTCGACACTTTACAAACATTTATTGCCCCCAGGCTGCGTAGTTTTCTCAAACTGCTGTCCATCGGGCACTTTCATAAAAAAAGAATTGTATTTTTCAGCTATTTTGGCGCACAATATTCTTGCAATCCCAAATATATTTCCGAATACATGCAGGAACGCCATCCTGATTTTGAGATTATATGGGCTTTTAAATCCCCTCAAAACTTTTCTTACTTACATGATAAGGGAATTAAAACCGTCAAATATTTGCATCCTTACTTTTTGCATGTATGCCTGACTTCAAAATTTATTGTTACCAATTCAGAAATTCCTGCATGGTTTCCAATTATGAAACGTCAGGTTTATATTAATACATGGCATGGTGGTGGAGCATACAAACGTGTTGGCGCTGCCTATCAGAAAGAAACCCCCGGAAAACAGATCCGCGCGGAAATTGCACGAGAAGTACCTTGTACATATGTATCAAGTTCAAACGCATTTACAGAATTAACGATCCATCAAAGTTTTCATCATGACGGAACCATTCTTTCCTGCGGAATGCCGAGAAACGATATGCTGTTCAATAATGATCATCCTGAATTGCACGATAAGATCCGAGCGTACTATCACCTCCCTTCAGAGGCAAAGATCCTTCTATACGCCCCTACTTATCGGGAATCAAAAGCGGCTTCTGATTATTTATTCGACTGCAAGGCAATTCAATCTGCTCTTTCAGAAAAATTTGGCGGCAACTGGTTTATTCTATTCCGTACACACTACTTTGTTATGAACCAGTTAAATAATGCTGCCAATTACATTGATGCTTCCAATTATCCTGATATGCAGGAATTGCTGTATGCCGCAGATGTTCTTATCACCGACTATTCCTCTTCTATGTGGGATTTTTCACTTACACGGCGCCCGTGCTTTTTATATGCTACGGATTTGAACTACTATGATCTGGATCGTGGATTTTATTCCGACATTCACACCTGGCCATATCCTTTAGCCGAGTCAAACAGTGCGTTAATTAAAAACATTAAACAATTTAATAATGATCAATATCAAAAAAATATCCAAAAGCACTGGGATGCGCTCGGCAGCTATGAATCCGGACATGCCTGTGAGACCGTCGCAAATTATATTTTAACTTCTAATACATAAAAGGGAAGAGCAAATGCTCTTCCCTTTTTAAAATCCTAAGATCTGTGAATTTTCTTCCGCTTCAACAATCGCTCTAAAGGTATAAAAATCCGATGGTGTAGTTATTTTTATATTTTCCGGTTTTCCCATTACCGGGAATAACTTATATCCTTCTGCCTGCATAAGTGTCGCCGAATCAATGTAAGAATTAATGTTCTCTTCTCTCGCATGATCATGTGCCGCAAGCAATTGTCCATATATATATGTCTGTGGAGCTCTTGCAAAACGACATTTTTTCCGTTCAACGCTTTGAGTTAATTCATTTTTTTCATTAACCATCATAACCGTTTCCGTTGCTTCAACAACAGTTATTGCATTTCCCTTTTCTTTCGCTACTTTGATATTTTCACTTATTAATTCTTCATTGATCAATGGACGAACACCATCATGTATTAATACAATGGAATCTTCTTCTATTTGTCCCCGCATCGCATTCAAACCATTATAGATAGATTCCTGTCCCGTTTTTCCTCCAGGTGTAATCCATTTCACCTTTTTAAGCTGATACTTTTCAATCAGCTTTTTCAGATAATCGATCCAGCCTTCTATACATACAACAGATATTCCATCTATTTCCGGATGATTTTCAAAATGTTCCAGAGTATAGATAATTATTTCTTTATTGTGTAATGTTAAAAATTGTTTTGGTTTTGTTTTGGTATTCATTCTGGTCCCGGTTCCGCCAGCAAAAATCACTGCATAATTCATAAAACTTTCCTCCTAATTATTTTTTTCTGTACACCCAGTGTGCAAGATAAATGAGATCCACCATTCTATACTTCATTAAAGACCAATACAGCTTTCTTGTGACCGGTATATTTTCAGTATTTATATTTTTAAAATTATCCCGGTAACACTTTCGTCTTAAAACTGTTTTCAATTCTTTTCGTCTCGTCAGGTAATTTTTTGGATTATTTTTATGTGCATAATCGCTATTAATTGACTGACTTAACAATTGAATACTCTTATTATTGTACGCCTGATAGAACCGCTCATCTTTTCCATGTTCTTTGATAAACTTTAATATATATCTGGATATTCTTTCCAGAATATCAATCGTGCCCTCTGTATACTTATTCACAGTTGAACCGCTATTCATTCGATAATGATATAAAAAACGTTTCACATACAATACCTTTTCCGCCGTCTCAAATGCATGCAGATTAAAGACTGTATCCTGCCCTCGTCTTAATTCCGGCTCATAAATTATATTTTGTTTCCTCAGCCATTCAACATCATATGCTTTTGCCCACGTTGTTCCAAATGTTGCAAATCTTGGCACATAACTGGCTGCCTCTTTAAAAATAGCCTGTAATTCCATTTCTTCTTTTTCTTTTCCTGTGAAATATTTCTTTTCACCATTCCAAAATGGATTTTCAATCTCTTCGTCATTTTTATTTATATATGCTGCCGAAGATATAATCTGCACATCTGGATTATTTTTAAAATTATCATAAAAGAAAGCACAAAATTCAGGCTCTACCCAGTCATCTGCATCAACAAATGTTATATACGACGCTTTTGCATTTAGGATTCCGTTATTTCTTGCTACTGCTACCCCCTGATTCTCCTGTTCAACTACCCTGATTCTTTCATCCTGTCCTTCAAAGCTTTTACATAAATCTAAAATTTCCTTTTTCACACCATCGGCAACAATAATAATTTCAATTGCTTCCAATGTTTGTTGTTTCAGGCTCAAAATGCATTCTTCAAAATATTCCTTTTCCACACTGTACACAGGAACAACTACACTCATTTGAGGTTCTATCATAATTATTTTACTCCTCTGATTTTTTGTATCATATTAACTAAGTTATAATACAAAAATACACTTCTGTATTTTCTATATTTTAACAGCCATAATTTTATTTTATTTAAATTAAGATCCATCACCCGAAGATCTATTGCTGCAATAGCAGACTTATATGGCTCTTCATTCATTAGTATTTTAAATTCGCGAAATGCATTTTTCCTATTCGGATTATCCGGATGTAAAAAATATTTTCCGATCAGAAAATACGCAATAACTCCAACTCTGACACAATACGTATTTCTATATGTCTCAGATGTATTTATTCTTGGTTCTAATTCATAGTATTTCTTTAAAATACGCGTAGATGTGTCTGCATTTCCCGCAAAAAACGTGTGTGTCGTCGACTCGCCGTGCAGCCTGTAATGATACAATGGTTTATTTATATATGTAAATCTTTTTATATACTTATGATATTCATAGTTAAAAAGTTTATCCTCTCCTTGTTTCAAAGAGCTGTCAAATCGTATATTATTTTCTTTAATGATACTTCTTTTATACAAATGACAAACAGGTCCCTCCAATGTCGGAATCCTTATCTCATCTTTCGACAGCGAAATTGTTCTCAAAAAATTCAAATTAATCTTTTCAAGAAGCTTCTCATCATCAACACTAAGATCTTTTTCATAATTTTTCTTTATTTGCTGATTTGCATCCTTGTTTAAATACATGTTCCAGACAACCATATCATTTCCGTCACGCTTTTCCATGGCCAGTTCACACATATTTTTTTCAATCCAGTCATCCGCATCAATAAAAGTGATCCACTCTCCCGTTGCTTTTTGAATTGCATTATTTCTGGCCATAGATACACCTTGATTTTTCTGATGCAAAACCATAATCCGACTGTCTTTTTCCGCATATAGATCACAAATTTCTCCACAATTATCAGGCGATCCATCATCTACAAGAATAATTTCCAAATTAGAATACGTTTGTTTCGATATACTTTCAATACATTCTTTTAAATATTGTTCTTTAATTTTATAAACAGGAACAATAACACTGATTTTTTCCACCAACTATTCTCCTTACGCTTCCATATCATTCATCATACGCAAATATGCTTCTTTCATATCTACTTCTGCTTTCCAGCCTAATTTATTTAATTTTTCCGAGCTCAAATGCATTTTCACTTTTGGAGCATATCCCAGGCTCTTGGCCTCATCTGGAATATCAAATTCTACTTTTATCTCTCCATTCGAAACATCGTTTGCCACAAGTTCTGCCATTTCTCTTATAGTCATATGCGACTTTTCATTTACAACATTATAAGCTTCTCCGACTTTCCCCGAATATCCTAAAAGCAACAATGCCCTGATAACATCTCTTGTATAACAATAATTGCCTTCGGAACTTCCATCTGTTCGCAAAACAAGATTCTCTTTTTTCATAGCACTTCTTGCGAATTGTGCATATACACGATTATCTTCCTGTAATACGCCCGCTCCAAATGTTTGTGCAAGTCTTGCAGATTTCACCGGCAAGCCAAATTCTGCCGTATATGCATTACATAAGCATTCACATATTCTTTTTCCCTCTGAATAACTGCTTCTTACATTTTCCAGTTCTATATACCCCAGATCTTTTTCTGTTATATACTCTTTCTTTTCATCCGGAATACCATATACTTCCATTGAAGAAACATATACCATTCCTTCAATCTTTTTATCTACTGCCAAATCCAATACATTCTTTGTTCCCATATATGAAGTTTGTATCGTCAGGACCGGATGCTGCACCATCATCTTGGATGCTGTAATACTGACTGTATGAAAAATATAGTCTACATCTCCTGCTATTACCGGTATCTGTTCAATGTCACCGATCATCAAATGAATTCCGTAGTTATTATACCATTTTCCATATATTCTTTTTGCCTTTTCTTCATTTCTGATCAATCCAATAATTTTTATATTTCCCTGATGCAAACAATTGTAATACGCAAAGGCTTTCACCAGTAATGACCCTATAAGCCCTGTCGCTCCCGTTACAAATATGGTTTTATTTTTGTATTTGCTCCATTCCAGATCACTGTTAGCAATATATTCCAAATCCATTTCTTCCATAGATTTTTCCATTTTTCTTTCTACCATCACTTATTTTCTCCTCTTTTGTTTTCATAAAAATCATATACTTCTTTTAATACTTTCAGGGATTGTAAATGATTTTTTATTTCAAACATTTCTTTTTTTCTATTCTCCTTGATCATATCATCTGTCGATGCATCTTCTCGATGAAAAACATGAATATCCGGTAAATACACACTGTTCAATCCATTTTCAGTCAAATGCTTCATTAAAATTGCTTCTTCTCTATATAAGAAAGTTCTATCATCCAACCCATTAAACTTTTCTATATATTTTCTTGAGAACAGCATAAAACATCCATGAAGTTGAACATACTCGTATCTCTTAATAAATTCTTTTTTCTTTTTCTTTTTTAACGGTTTTATTTTTCGATAAATATTCTTTATCTTTTCCAAATGATATTTGTAAACCACACTTTTTATTTTATACGCCTGAATATCATGCTCTACTTCCTGTTTACTCATTGCATTCGTTCGTATAGGGTTAATATCACATCTGCCGTCGGCACTTAATATCATCGGCCCTAATACAGCAAATTGACTTCTTTTATATTCTTTCTCTACTTTTTCAAGGAAATCATCATCTAACAAATAAACATCATTATTCATCAGCACAATATATGATGGATTCCATGTTTTTTCAGCATATCTGAAGCCCACATTATTTCCCCTTGCAAACCCCAGATTCTCCTGATTTAAAAGCACTTCTACATGGTCATCATTTTTATAATGTTCTTTCAATAATGCACCTGATTTATCCGGGGACGCATTATCAACAATTACTATCTTATACATGTCTGTATCGATTTTTTTCTCAATTGAATCCACGCTTTTGTACGTTTCATCTATTGCCAGATAGTGTAAAATAACAAAAACTATTTTCATATTTTATCCTCTACATTTTTCTTTTTAATGTTATCGAGCTCTAATCTTTTTTATTTTATTAAAAAACTGCGTTTCAAATTGCTTCAAATACGGATCTCTGATTATTGTCAAAATAATAAAATATCCCAGACAACATCCCGCAACCGTTCCTACTAAAGTTATGAATACACTGTTCGTTATCATATTCATTACAAATCTTCCCGCAAAAAACCATACACTTGCTACAAAGTACACCATAACTCTTGTATATAACATCTTTGTATTAAATATCTTACGTGCATAGTAAGTCAAGATAACAAACACAATTATTTCAGAGAACAATGTTGCCACCGATGCTCCAGTCACACCAAACATTGGTATTAATAATGCATTCGCAATTAAATTGAACACTGCTCCGCCAATTGTTGATATCAATACTTCTTTATCTTTTTTATGCGGAATACAAATCTGATAAGCCAGCACTCGATTAATAGCTCCAACTACAACTTTAGCAGATAAAATTTTTGCCGCCGTACTTCCCGTTAAAAATTCTTTGCCACTAAATATTAATATCAAAATATCACTGGTACAGATCATTCCTATAGCCGCCGGTATCGCTATCATAAAAAGAATATCTACAGATTCTTTCATCAGCTTCTCATATTCTTTTTTCAAATTATTTCCCAGATAATAAGACACTCTTGGCAGGATAGTCGCTGATATCGTTCCTATCAATGTACTTACAATTGTATTAATCTTTACAGCTGCCGTATAGACTCCGGTAGCCTTATCTCCACGAAATGCCCCAAGCATGGTTGTATCCATTGTCATATAGATACTGGATGCAACACTTGTTCCAAAAATCATTAATATCGGCTTTAAATGCTTTCTATATTCTAATCTTTCTTTTTTCTGTTTCCAATCGACTATTTTTCTCGAATGCCACAAGTTAAAAAAAGCAGATCCTCCTGACGAAATAACCGTCAATGCCGCATACCAGTAATAATCATTTTTATTTTTAACCAATATAAACAATAATATCAATGAAATGATCTGAAATAAGATTGCCCTTTTCGTGATATAAGCATATTCTTCTTTGATTGTAAAAATCCACTCTGTTCCTATTGTTGTAAAAATGATACTTAAACTTGAAATTACTAATAACTTTTTGTAATTTCCCAAAATAGGTAACGCTAAAAAAACAGCCAATGCACAATAAGCGATAAACGTTGTGCACAAATTTATGTTCAGCATTTCACGTGAGAACTTGCTGAATTTCTCTTTATCGTCTCTAATCCGTGCTCCTTCTCTTACTGCATATGTACTAATTCCCAGCGCTGCAAACATAGAAAAGTAAGACACAATAGAACTTGCATAGTTAACACGGCCTATCCCTGTAGCGCCTAAGATTCTTGACGCATACGGAAATGTAATTAACGGAAATATCAGGCTCATTAACGTTTTTATTGTATTCATTATCAAATTTATTTTGATAGATTTTTGCTTTTTTTTCATGTCCTCTCCAATCTTCTTTAGACCTTTCGCCATTATATCACTTTTCCATATGGCAATCAACCTTGACACTTTTAATCTTACGGGACTCCATTTTTTTCCATAACCTGCGCTCTCTTTCCTTATAATGCAAAATTTCTCCCACAAGTATCAGTACTTTCTTTCGATTGTTATTTTAAGCAACACATTTTTGTATCTTCCCCTTTTTTATCACTAAAACATTGTGATTTTCTTATGTTTATGATACAATATTTATGTCATTTTAATTCAAACGTTGTTTTAAATAACATTTAGTATTCATTATAAATGAAAGGATATCAAATCATGAAAAAACTATCACAATCACTTCTCGCAAATCTTGTAACAAATCGTCGAAAAGAAAAACACATGACCCAGCAGGATCTTGCAGATATCACAGGGATCAACCGTTCTATGATCTCACGTTTGGAAAAAGAGGATTTTATTCCTTCTATTCCTCAGTTAGAGCAATTAGGGGAAACTCTTGGGTTTGAACCGCAGACATTATTTGTTGATGCCGGCAATACCAAGCTTCCTTCTCCTTCACCTTTAAATATCGCGGTAGCCGGAACCGGATATGTCGGATTATCCATCGCGACATTACTTGCACAGCATAATCACGTAACTGCTGTAGATATCATTCCTGAAAAAGTAGAATTAATCAACAACAGGAAATCCCCTATTCAGGATGATTATATCGAGAAATACCTTGTCGAAAAGGATCTTGACCTAACTGCTACTCTTGATGGCGAATCCGCCTATAAAGATGCTGATTTCGTCGTCATTGCTGCTCCAACCAATTATGACAGTAACAAAAATTATTTTGACACTTCTGCAGTAGAAGCAGTCATCGAACTTGTATTAAAGGTAAATCCGAATGCGATCATGGTCATCAAATCAACGATCCCTGTGGGCTATACCGAATCTGTCCGCAAAAAATATAACACAGCTAATATTATCTTCAGTCCAGAATTTTTAAGAGAATCAAAAGCTTTATATGACAACCTTTATCCAAGCAGGATCATCGTATCTACCGATTCTTCCGATGAACGACTGGTGAAGGCTTCTCATACATTCGCGGCACTTCTTCAGGAAGGGGCTCTTAAAGAGCAGATTGATACATTGTTCATGGGATTTACGGAAGCCGAAGCCGTAAAGCTTTTTGCTAATACTTACCTTGCATTACGTGTTTCTTATTTCAACGAATTGGATACTTATGCAGAAATGAAAGGACTCCATACCAAAGATATTATAAGCGGTGTATGTCTCGATCCGAGAATCGGAACGCATTACAACAATCCATCTTTTGGTTATGGGGGATACTGTCTTCCAAAAGATACCAAACAATTGCTGGCCAATTACGATAATGTACCTCAGAATATGATGTCCGCAATTGTCGAAAGCAACCGTACAAGAAAAGATTTTATTGCTGATCGTGTTCTCAATCTCGCCGGATATTATGATTATAACAATCATGGTGATTATTCTGCTGCCCAGGAAAAAGAATGTACTATAGGAGTTTACCGTCTTACGATGAAGAGCAATTCCGACAACTTCCGTCAGAGCAGTATTCAGGGCGTCATGAAACGAATCAAAGCAAAAGGAGCTACTGTCATCGTTTACGAACCAACCCTGGAAGATGGAACCACATTTTTTGGAAGCAAAGTAGTCAATAATTTAGAGCAGTTCAAAAAACTTTCTCAAGCTATTATTGCCAACAGATATAATCCGATTCTTGACGATGTTAAGGACAAAGTATATACCCGTGATCTTTTCCAACGAGATTAATCCGAATTTCACAAAAAGATTTGTGTATAACAAAGGCAGGTCAAATGACCTGCCTTTATTGCTAATATACTACAACTTTTGTTCCTCGCGGAATATTATCATATATCCATTTTGCATTATTAATGTTTAATCGAACACATCCGTGTGATGCATTGATTCCAAGTCTTCCATCTATAATTACAGACATACTTCCTTGTTTATACAGTACAGAGTGGAACAGGTAATTTCCATAGAACTGTGTATAATACCAGCATGTATATCCAGATCCAAATGATTTTCCTTTTCCCTGTACAGTAAATGTTCCTTTCACTGTCGGAGTTGATTTTGCTCCTGTAGTACAAACCCACTTTTTCACTTCATTCCATTTACCGACTGAACCGCTATAAATTCCTACTCTGTTAGCTGTCGTATCTACCAGAATGAGATACCGTGTGTTACTTGCATACGCCAATGCTCTCAGATGCATCTGGTCTTTAACTGCTATTGTCGCAGTCTTTTTCTTTTCTGTATAATAATTAGCATTTTTCCCCGGAGCTGCTGCATCTTTTGATACAAGGCGAATCTGTAATCCTTCCATTCTGTATCCGATTTTTGATGTTCCTGCTACCTGGCCATTTTTTGCCCAGCCAAGCCAGCCATATCCCTGTACATGTGCACGATAATATATGTCATAATATTTGGCAAGATTACCGGTAAGTCTGATTTTCACAGCTTCCATTCCATTCGTTCCTGTAGATGCCCCGTTGGTTGTACCTGCATCAGACCAGTCCTTCCATCCCTCTTTTGCAATATGTGTCGCATATTGAATCGTTCCTGATGGTGCAAGTTTATTTGACTGATCCAGATATAATGTAAGGCTCTGAAGCTGTTGTTTTTTGCCGATTGTCCCTACTGTATTTCCTTGCGATACATTGCCTGTCGCTCCTACACCTTTGATATATCCATTATAATAGAAGTTACCACTCTTATATCCTTCCACATATTTTACACCACTTGTATTCGGAGCCGTTTCTGCATCTTTTTTCACAAGGCATATTTTCAATGCCTCGATCTTCTTACTAAGATCAATTGTTCCTGTTACTCTTCCTGCAGATTCGTAATTACACCAGCCAATCTTTGCCAGATGTATACTGTAATACACTTCATAATACTTTGCGATCTCACCAGTCAGCTTCACTCTGATCGCTTCAATTCTCTTACTCTGACCGCTTGTTCCTGCAAGTTCACCATTCTTTTTCCAGCTTTGCCATCCAATTCCCTGTACATATGCCTGATATTCTACATTTCCTGTATAATCAGAATCCGGAAGTGTAATCTTTATTGCCTCAATTCTTTTTCCCTGTCCGGTTGTCCCTGCAATCTGATTATCACTTACTTTTTTCTGCCATCCAATAGACTGTACATGGGTCTGATACTGAATTCCTGGTACCTGATAAGCTTTCTTCGTACTTCCTGGTGCACTTTCACCTTTTTTCACTAATTTGATCTCAATTGCTTCTAAACGTTTTCCATAAGTACTGCTTCCGGCCTTTTCTCCGTTCTTTGCCCAGTCAAGCCAGCCAAAGCTCTGTATATGCGTACGATAGTACACGTCATATTTTTTTGCTATAGCACCTTCCAGACGAACAGATACTGCTTCTACTCTCTTTCCCTGTCCGGTTGTCCCTGCAAGTGCTCCGTTTTCTACTTCTTTCTGCCAGCCATATGACTGTACATGAGTTTTATATATAATTTTACTGTCTTTTTGATCTTCTTCTGATAATCCGGCAAGCTTAAGCTTAATCTTTAACGCCTCAATAGAAAGCGCCTTTCCTTCCGTTCCTGCCAGTGCGCCATCTTCTACTTTTTTCTGCCAGCCGATTTTTGCTACATGAGCCTGATATACCACCTTCACTGTTTCCTCCGGTACTATATCCGTCTTTACTATGTATGAATTTGCTGTGTCTAAATCGACATTTGTACTTTTCTCTGTCAACTGAACCTGAATGGCCTTTATGCCACAATCATATCCTTTAGTTCCGGATGGGGCATCATTTTCGGCCCAGCCAAGCCACTGTCCTTCACTCTGATCATCAGTTTGAACATATGCGCGATAGTAAATATTATACTTTTCAGCCAGTTCTTCTGTTAATTTTATCTTGAACGTAGCTATCTTCTGTTCGCTGTCAAATCCAGTCTCCTGGCCGGCTGTTACATACTCATTCCAATTTCCCTCTGGATCTGCTACCGAATATGTGATTCCATTCAAATTTTCCTCTGTTACAGAATCCAAAACATCTAATTTTAATTTGGATATTTCAGCATCTTTATTCTCTGGCTCACCCACATATTCTCCATTGTCTGCTTCCTGCCACTCAGAAGCCCCTGACATTAATACCGAATATTTTAATACAGGCTGTGATTCTGCCTGTGTTTCGTCAGCATATGCCCTGGCCGGCATAACTAATGTAACGATCATTGCCATAATTGCAGTCAATGATATCATTTTCTTATACATGATCCTGCCTCCTTTTCATAGTATGACTTTATTTGATCACATGCGTTTTTTGAGTATTACCTGGTGCCGCCGCACCTTTTTTTACCAGAACAACCTGTATACATTCTAATCGTTTTGCACATCCTGTTGTTCCTGCTATCTCTCCATTTTTTGCCCAGTCGAGCCAGCCATATGTTTCCGCATGTACACGATAATATACGTCATACATTTGAGCCATTTTTCCCGTAAGTTCAATTCTTATGGCTTCCATTCTTTTTGCAGCACCAACCGTACCTGCTACTGCATTATTCGTTTTCCAGTCTTGCCAGCCACTACTTTGAACATGCGCCCGATACTTAATTCCACCTGAGTATTTCTGGTCTGTCAATTTCAGTCTGAAAGCTTCCATACGTTTTGCTTCGCCTGTCGTCCCTGCATAGCCACCTCCATATACACTTTCTTTCCATCCATATGTTTGCAAATGTGCCGAGTACTGTGTTAATGGTTGTACATATGCCTGTACCGTACTGCCAGGTGCCTGGCTTCCTTTTGAAACCAATTTTATCTGTATTGCCTCCATTCGCCTTGCACCGTCTGTTGTACCCGCAATTTCACCATTTTTTGCCCAGTCAAGCCAGCCATATGTCTGCGTATGTACACGATAATAAATATCATAATGATTTGCTGCTTCACCCGTCAGACGGATACGAATTGCCTCCATGCGTTTTGCTTCGCCCGTCGTTCCACCGATCGTACCATCCGATACCCAGTTTTTCCAGCCATTTGACTGCACATGTGTACTGTATTGGACTGAACCGGTATAACCAATATTAGAAAGCTGAATCTTTATCGCTTCTATTCGTTTTGCTTCACCTGTTGTTCCAGATATTTCGCCATTGGCTTTAGACGCCTGCCAGCCGTCTGACTGTATATGTGTGCTATAAATTACTCCCGTTTTCTTAGTGTCTGGTATTGTGTTTCCTCCATTTAATCCAGAGGTACCTGTATTAATCTTTTTAATATATTGCTTACTTGCATAAGCATACATAGAAGATGAATTATATTTTCCGGAAGTACTTTCAATTCCTCCTCTATCCGCTTTTAACACCGGATCACTCTGCACTTTATAAAAATCTCCGGATTCTCCCAATATCAGAAATGCATAATTGGAGGAAGTTCCCGTATTATACAGACTTGTAGCAGAAGTACTTGCCTCTTTTCGTACATTTAATGTTGTATGTGCTGTTGACACAGTGTCCTTAATACCTATCGAATATTTATTTTGATCTTTCTTTCCGCCCTCACTGTCCATCTTCCATGCAAGAGCGGCAATTTTTTCACCCCAATAAGGATCTGATGCGTAGCTTACATTAATACCACTCGCTTTATCTCCTAAAAAGCCTCCGTGATAATAAGCCCATCCGACTCTTAAATATTGTTTTGACATATAAGTTTCTGCAAAATCTTTTATGCATACATCCACACTTGAAAATGTATTCGCACTCTGGCCAGGCGATGTATCGACTGCATTCAGTCCAAACAAATTATTTTTTTGCTTTGCAATACTGCTTGTTCCCCAAGCACTTTCCAACGCACCTACACCTGTCATGAGCAATGCATTTACTCCATATGAATTTTGATTATTTACAAATGCCGCCCCTTTATTATACATTTTTGAGCTGCTCTGAGCATGTTTATTAATAATTGTAGAAAGTTCATTTGCAGAATACGATGACTTTCCACGCAGCGGAAGATATTGATAATAATTATAATACGGGTTATTGGGGTTAATAGAATTTTTTCTTGTGTTACTCTTGTAATCAGATAACATTGTCACGTAATTAGTATAAAAATAATGTCCGTCATAGCTGTAATATGTGGTCCCCGTCTTCATATAAGACTGTTGTGGTCCCACATTAACTGATCCGCCATAACCCGGTGTCGTCATATCCATACAGATTCTATGGATAATAGAAGAACCATCTGCATAATAGTTGCTATAACTTTTTGCTGAATTCAAATTAACAACCTGAACTTTGGACTGGTCTACTAATCCTACAACACCACTTTGCATAAATTTCACTTTTCCGTTTTCAGTGCCCAGATATGCTGCATCAGCTCCCGCTCCACCATAGCAGTAACCTGCGGCGTTCGTACTGTATTCTTTGTATTCTGTAGTATTATTTCCAACCGAAGCACCTGCTGCATTCGCCCGGAAATTTACAATATAGGTTGCCGCAGCTCTTGCCTTATTAGATAAATCTTCTTTTACTACTCCATCCGTTTCTTCTTCAACATCGAATACATTTCCGTTTTCATCTACACTTACAACGGTTCTTTCACCTGTGGTATTTTCGGGTGTATCAGGATTCTCTGTTAATTCACTTTGTTCCTGTGTTCCATCTATTTCCTGGTTTATTTCCTGATCAGCTTCGTCATTCATCTGTTGCTGGTTCTGATCCATCTGACTACTTTCCATCGATTGTCCTTCTTCAGTAGCCGCATCATTGGCTGCAGATACACTTATTCCGGAAAGTATCATACTCATAATACATATGCAGGCAATGAATCTTTTTTTACTTTTCAAATTTTCTTCCTCCCTTTCTTCATTTTTCCTAATTATAACACAGTTCCATAACAAGCGAAATCCTTTATTGCAACAGAAAAAGTCATTTGAAATATGGATACTTCATACTTCAAATGACTTTTCTTTCATATACTAAAGCTCTCTATCTTACTTCTTTATAAATGTTTTTTCTGTACTTCCAGGTGCTGCTCCACCTTTTTCCACCAGTACGATCTGAATAGCTTCCAATCTTTTCGCAAGACCTTCCGTTCCGGCCTTTTCTCCGTTCTTTGCCCAGCCAAGCCAGCCATACGTCTGCGCATGCACCCGGTAATATATATCATACTGATCTGCCAGCGAATCTTTCAATTCAATCTGTATTGCTTCAAGTCTCTTAGCTTTTCCCTCTGTTCCGCTGTTTTTTCCGCCATTAACCCACTTTTGCCATCCGTAGGTCTGTACATGCGTTCTATATGAAATTTCCTTATTATAACTGGAATCTACCATTGCTATATTCAGTGCTTCCATCCTCTTGGCTTTTCCACTTGTTCCGGCCGTCTCACCATCATGTACCTTACTCATCCATCCATAGGTCTGTACATGCGTTTTGTAAGCTATTTTTGCTTCCTTAAAAGCTATAGATGTTGCTCCCGGAGCAGGATTTCCCTTTGGAACCACTTTAACCTGAACCGCCTCGATTCGTTTTGCATAATCTTTTGTTCCGGATGGTTCTCCGTTTTTCGCCCAGTCAAGCCAGCCAAATGTCTGTGTATGCACTCTGTAGTAAATATCATACTTTTCCGCAAGTTCTCCTGTGAGATGCAGCTTTATAGCTTCCATTCTCTTTCCGCCATTTAATATACCTGCTGCTGTATTATTGGCTTTTTCTCCCATCCAGCCATAACTTTGCATATACGTATCATATACTATATTTCCACTATATTGTGTATCATTTACTCTGACAGCTAATCCCTGAACCGCTCTTGCCTGACCAATTGTACCGCTCTGTTCACCATCCGCACTGTATTTCTTCCATCCTTGTTTTTCTACGTATGTTCTATATTCTACTTTCTTTCCTGTAGTCTTATACGAATTATCTGTTGTTCCGGGTATCGTTGCTCCTTTTGGTAAGACAGCAATTTGTAATGCCTCAATTCGTTTTTCATATCCCTGGCTTCCAGCCGGCTATCCATTGGATGTCCATCCCAGCCAGCCAAAGTTCTGACTATATACACGATAGTATATATCATAATTCTCGGCCTGACTTCCTGTTAAACTAATTTTCACAGCCTGAATATACTTGCTTTTTCCTTCTGTTCCTGCGAGCTGCCCTGTTTCTGCCAGTGGCTTCCAGCCTTCATCCTGTATACATGCCTGATATCTTACTCCTAGATCTCCATATCCGCCCCCGACATTTATTTTAAACGCTTCTAGTCTTTTTCCATAACCCGGCTTTCCTGTCTGATAACCGTTATTTACAGGCTCCTGCCAGCCATAACTTTGCATATGCGACGTATATGTAATGATATTCTCATCGGAAACCATTACCCGATCTGCATCTTGATTTATCACCGGTTCATCTGACATCCAGAAGTTAATATCTACATTGGTACTAACACCATTTACTTTTCCCGAAGACGTACACTGCCACATATCATACTTTGACTGATACTGACAAGATGCACTATACTGCGCAACCCATTTAGACCAGGACTCATTCTTAAATACCCGATCTGTCAATATACTATTCCACCAATACAGGCTCGCATAAATTCCAACTTTATATCCAGCCCCAGATATCTTAGAACAAAATGTATTTGCCAATTTTCCAATTGTTGAACTGCCAAGATTCAGAACCGAATTCTCTTCCATGTCAAAATAAACGGGGTATGTCGGCTGGTGTCCTTCCAACATTTTCTTAACATTTTCAGTCTCTTTCTCTACTGCCGAAACCGTTGTTGCTGTAGAATATATGTATACCCCATAAGGAATTCCCAATCGTTCACATTCTTTTACATTGTACTCCCATTTACGATCTTTATAGCCTGAACCATAACTGCAGCGGATAATAACGAAATCAATATCCGATCTGTTTTTTACCGTATCCCAGTTAATAGTTCCCTGATATTCACTTATATCCATTCCTTTTTTCTTTGCACCAGGGATTGGTTTTCCAAGACTGTTAACAAATTGTCCATTGACCTTTTTCCATGCATTTGTAACAGCCCTTGCATTACTTGTCGCATCATCTTCTTGTGGTATTAATTCACCATTCGAATATCTCCAACTATTTTCTTTCGGCCTGTCCTCATCTGTATTCTCACTCGTCTGCACTTTCACTGAATCAGAGACAGATTCCTTTTTTTGAGCGTCGTTATTCTCCGGTTCTCCTGCCATAACGCTGATTGTACCTGTCGTAATATATATGACAGCCAGCATTACCGTCATTATCCTTTTCATATTTTCCCCCCTCAAATCATCAAATTGTATTATATATTTTACTATATCATGATTCTTATTTTCTTACTATCTTTATTTGCTTTTCCGGACATTTTCTTATTTTCTAAATACAATCACTCTCTGTCCCACATAATTAAACACCACGAACGCTCCCATTCCAACTAGCATAGACAGATTATCCTGTACACTTTTACTCTGTCCGTGAAGAAACCATGACACAAGCGGCTTGGCAAGCCCGTACGCAACCAGATAACAGACCGTAATATTTAACGCAAACTTAACCAGTTGCTTCCATGACTTTTCTTTATTCTGAAATGTAAAATACTTATTCAAAAAATAACTCACAATACTCCCCACAACATAATTGGATGCCGAGGATATCCAATAGCTCAGATGTAACACATTATATGCTGCAAACATTACAGCTGTTCCGACCAGTGTATTCACAATTCCAACCAATACAAATTTCCAAAATGTTATATCCAGTATATTTTTTATTTTATCTTTCATTATTGCTTCTTTCTCCTTGTTCATTTATAAAATAGGCATTGCATGGCAATACTAAAACGGCCTGTGTAAAAACACAGGCCGTCCAATATTCTCTTATTCTCCTAATCCATCTTCGATTGCACTGACCATGGCATCCATAGCCTCTTTTTCATCTTCCCCGTCGCAAATAAGTTCGATCTCATCTCCCGATTTCACACATGCTCCGAGAACACTTAAAACGCTCTTTGCATTTGCTGCAACATCGTCATCATACATAAACTCTACTTTGCATTTGTATCTACTTGCTATGTTACAGAACATTCCTGCCGGTCTGAGATGTAACCCTGTTGGATTTGTTATTGTAACTTTCTGTCTGATCATAATGTACTCTCCTCGCTTCTAATTGTTATTCCGTCCATCTTCAAGCCTCTGTACTTGTTTTATGATTATTCTCTTTTGTTTACCTGATTGTATCTGTCTTTTTCTCATCTTCTTTCGTCTGACCTTCACTGCTGCTATTTTCATTTTGTGTCTTATCATTCTGTTTTGTTTTTTCCAGAATAATTTCTACACTCACATTATTCACCAGTGAACATCCGTCCGGAAGTTCAACAGATACCGGAACCGTATAAGTTCCTGCATTGGTATACTTCTTCAGATCAATACTCACTTTCTTTGCCGGCGAGAACAAATTCAGTGCATCCCCAGGTCCTTTTATCTGTATCTCAAGATCAACCGTTGAACCATAACTAATGCTCAGTCCTTCTGCTATATTGTTTACAACAATAGAATTTGTAGATACTTCAAATGTTTTCGCTCCCGGCTGCTGTACCGGAATTGATACAACCACCTTATTCGCATTCTGTTCTGTCAAAGACACACCACTTGGAATATAAGACGAAATATCAATTGTTTTGTCCGTCTTCTGTGTCAGATTATCCAGCTGTAACGCACTTGCCGGAATACTGATTTTGGAAACTCCTGCTAATGTCGTTTTATCTCCTGTAATCTCAACTTCCTGCGGCTCTACCGTTATTTTTCCAAGTTTATACCCCTCTGCCGCTGATACATCTGACGTATCAACTTCTATCGGAACACTTTTAACCTGAAGAAGTTCTACTTCTACACTAACTCCTTCTTTTCCAAGATTGTTTGCCAGAAGTGTCTGGTCAATCACATTATTATTCGCATCATACAGAACCAGTTTTGCTTCCACCGTCTCATCTTCCGAAAGTCCTGATACATCTGCTTCGGCGGTAACTTTGGCTATACTGTTGATAATTCGTTTTGGTCCTCTAAGCGTTACCTTTTCCGGAACCGCTTTCAGTGCTCCTACTTCATAACCACCTCTTACAGTACCTGTTGTTGTCGGAGTAATCGGGAAATTATTTTTTGCTTCCTCATCAATCTGGATCTGCAGATTTCTTGGATTTGCCGTCGCTTTCTCATATTTTCCGGCATAACCTTTGATTGTTATTTCGATTGGTACCTGTGTACGAAGTGTCAGTTCTTTCATATCGGCAGTTGCCTGAATATCTTCTGCCTTAATTTTATCTAATACGGATCTCTGCGCCGTAACAGTTACATTCACTTCCTGTGTATTATCAACAATCTGATACGTATTATTATTATCTGTAATTACTTCTTCATGAGTTACCTGAACCGGTATATTTGAGAAAGTCTTATCGTCTACCGGGTCATCTATATTTACCACGATCAGCCACAGAAATACTGCAATCAGGAAAGCCAGTATTTTCAGCGTAAGATTCTTAGTTATTCTTTTTTGCATGCTCACGCCATCCTTTCCACATTGCCCGTATTCTGTTAGTTTCACTACTTCTGTGCTGGATTTCTTTCAGTTTTATCCTAAGCTGCGCTTCATTAATATTTCTCGCCAGTTTGCCTCCTTGTGCCACAGATACAGCTCCCGTTTCTTCCGAAACAGCAATGATCAGAGCATCACTGACTTCACTCATTCCAACTGCGGCACGATGCCTTGTTCCCAGATCTTTGCTGATACGCATATTGTCGGAAAGTGGAAGGTAGCATGTTGCCGACACAATCCTGTCACCACGGATAATAATTGCTCCGTCATGAAGAGGGGTATTGTGTTCAAATATATTCTCCAACACCTGACTGGATACCAGACAATCCATCTGAATCCCTGTACTTTCATATTCTGTCAGTCGAATTGCCTGTTCTACTACGATCAACGCTCCTGTCTTTACTTTTCCCATTGCAAAGCAGGCTCTGATAATATTCTCTCTGGTTTCCTCACTGAAACGTATCTCTCGATTCTGCTCAAAAGGCACAACCGACGTCAGGAATTGCTTTTCTCCCAGTTTTTCCAGCGCTCTTCGAAGTTCCGGCTGGAATACAACAATCGCAGCGGTTGCCATAACCGTCAGCGAATTTCTCGCAATAAAAAGGATGGTATGCATTTTAAATATAGCTGCAAGAAGAATAAATCCGGCAAGAACGATAATTCCCCGAAGTAACATCCATGCTTTCGTATTCTTAATCCATACAATAATCTGATAAATCAGAAATGTAAGAATCAAAACCTCTATCACATCTGTAACATGTACCTTTGGAATATACAGACCTATTCCGTATTTCTCTATAAAATCTGCCACTGCCTGTTCCATTCTTCTCACCTCCTCTTTATCTGAAATATTTCAACTATATTCTATATCTATCTTTTTCTTTTATTTGCAGTTTTCTTTCCACTTGCATGAAATTCATTTTCAAGGCTTTGTGTCAAAAGTAACTTATCTACATCTTTCATATCATGTTTCTTCGGCATCGGTCCTCTCTTCGGTGAATGTCTTTTGGCCTGACTGGCTCTTATCTGTGCAGGACTTCTGTACTCCGAATTATTATATGGTGTTTTTCTCGATGTTTCTTTTCTTAATTTGTGATTTGCAGACGGCTCCACGCTGATTGCCTTAGTCTCTTCCGTAACATCCTGTGAAAGACGTTTTACTGCTTCTGCATCAATAATCTCTGTTTCCTGTCTTTCATTGATCTTTTTCACCGTCTTCTCCGGAGTTGTTACTGCCACCTTTGGTATTGCTTTTACATAATAATAATATTCATCATCTTCAAACTGTAACCGTTCACTTCTTGCATAATCAACAGAGAAAAGGAACAGTTCTAATATCATTCCAACAATTACCGCAAGAATATTTCCGAAGATCAGAGATCCATATGATATCTCCACTCCAAGTGCAATGCTTCCCATTGCCGTTACCACTACATCAGCAATTGCTCCTGCTATAATCCCAATTTCCCATGCGTGATCCAGTTCACGTCTGCGGATTGTATAAACCACAAAAAATCCTATAATAAACGCTACAATGTAAATCCACATTTCCTTATTCTGGAATACTTTCTGTACATAAGTTGTAATCTCAGAAAGCATCGCTTTACTTCCTGATGCTTTTGATGCCGAACTTGTCTTTTTAAGATATTCCACCATATAAAACACAACTGTTCCGCAACTCATCGGCACCAGACTTACCGGTGTATATATCAGTGCACACGCAACAGGTACCAGAAATGGTATTTTCAGAACAAATGCAATCGGTGTAAGAAGTACAACAAACGCCATCTTTGGTGCCAGTCTGATATAGAAAATATACATGATCAGGAAAATCATTGCCGATACAGCAAATATTCCTATCGACGCTGCCAGCGTATGTGCAAGAACTAATACCGCTGCTATCACAACAATCACCATCGGAGGCAGAAATGTAGCAACTACAGCCAGTGCCAGAGAAATTACCGGTGATGATAACGACTTCATGAATCCGGTATTCTGATTGATCATCGAAAATGTGATCATTGCAAGTATGAACTGAAAAGCCTTGTCAAATAATTTAGAATGTTTTCCATAGAGTTCTTCTATTCTTCCCCGTATTACATATATATTATCCATCTATCTTTTCTCCTTTTCATACATCTTCAGCAATTGGATCAGATTATGATTATATCTTTTTACCCTTTTTCTTGCTTTTTTATGTTTTTCATTATATATATGACTGGCAATTCCGCAATACACAATCACAACACCCACATAACCTGCCAAAATGATTAAAAATAAAAATATGATCAATCCATTTGACAGATTACCCATAATATTCTCCACGCCGGCAAGCAACAACACGCCTACCAGACATACATATCCAACCGATACACTTAAGAATGCATAGATAACATGCAGACTTGCATAGTCTTTTCTATAATAAGAGCTGATCTTAAAATCTTCTTTTCCATGTGTCTCTTCATAGAGAGCAAGTTTTGTCATTAATTTTACTTTTCTCTCATCTAACATATATCCACCTCAACATGATATTAATTCCATTAAAACATCATTTTAAGTATAACAAATCTCAGTACCCTTGTCCAATACTTATGGTTAAAAAGTAAACATTCTCTACACCTTTCTGTTTCAATACATTTGACACTGCATCAATTGTATTTCCCGTTGTATAAATGTCATCAACCAACAACACTCTCTTTACTGCCTGAAATGTATGTTTCACTGCAAATGCGTGCTTCAGATTCTTTTTTCTTTCCTGGTGACCTAGTTTTTTCTGCGGACTGGTCTTTCTGGTTCTTATCAGACTTTTACTGTCCACCGGGATTTCCAGGATTTTTCCTATTTCTTCTGCAAGTATCTGTGCCTGATTATATCCTCTTTTTCTCTTTCTTGAAGGATGCAACGGTACCGGCATAATAATATCCGGCCTCCATCTTTCTATTTCTTTTTGGAATTCTTTTACAAGTTCCTGACTATATAATATTCCGTATCTTCTTTGGTTATGGTACTTAAATTGATAAACAGACTGATTTACGGGGTTTTTGTGGTTCCACAAACTCAATCCCCGTTCATAATAATGATGTGTATGCATGCAGTCATAACAGTATTCCTGCTCTACACTACGGATCTGTTTTCCACATTGCATACACCTTGGTTCTCTGACTTTCAGTAGTTCCAGCTTCTTTCTGCATTCTTTGCAGATGCCGTCTCTGCATACTTTTTGGCAGAATGGACAAACTTCCGGCCAGAGCAAAGATATGATTGATTCTTTAATCTTATTGATTTTTTTATGATTCATTTAATTCCCGGATTCGCTCTGCAAGACTCGTATTACGGTTCTGTTGATTCGTATTATGTATCATTTCCTGAAATACACTTTCACTTCCAATCACTGTAACACACTTTCTTGCTCTTGTAACAGCCGTATAAAGCAGATTTCTGTAATATAGCTGTCTTGGTCCCTGTAACAAAGGGATAATAACCGCCGGATATTCGCTTCCCTGGGCTTTATGAATCGTTATAGCATAAGCCAGTTCCAATTCATCCAGCAGATTATACGGATACTTTACCAGCTTCTTTTCATCATACTCAACAGTAACCGTTTCCTCATATGTATTAATTTTACGTATGATTCCCATATCGCCGTTAAAGACACCGATTCCCTTATCGATCGTCATTCCATAGCGGGTAGAAATTTCCCATTCAAGCTGATAATTATTCTTAATCTGCATCACCTTGTCCCCCTCACGAAACAGGTGATCTCCGTATTCTTTTTCCTGTTTTCCAGGTTTCGGCGGATTCAGATATTCCTGTAATATCTTATTGATTCTCTCTACCCCCAACAGTCCTTTTCGCATCGGTGTCAGAACCTGAATATCCGCTTCTTTCGCATTCACAAACTTTGGAAGTTTCTTCTGGATCAATGTAATAATATTGCTGATGATCATATTCGTATCGTCACGTTTTAAGAAGAAGAAATCCATACTTTTATTGTCCAGAACAACCGGTTCTCCCCGGTTGATCTTATGCGCATTCACAATAATATCACTTTCTCCGGCCTGTCTGAATATCTTCGTCAGTTTTACAACCGAAAAGCACTCCGAAGAAATGATATCTTTCAGTACACTTCCCGGTCCTACACTTGGAAGCTGGTTCACATCCCCCACCAGGATCACACGTGTTCCGGGTACGATAGCATTCAGGAGTGCATACATAAGTGGCAGATCTACCATCGACATCTCATCAATGATAACTACATCTGCTTCCAGTGGATTTTCTGCATTCCGCTGGAAGCCCCCGATTGTCTCATCATCCGGATTTCCTGACACTTCTAGAAGACGGTGTATCGTCTGTGCTTCACAGCCGGTTGCCTCAGTCATTCTTTTTGCCGCCCTTCCTGTCGGTGCGGCCAGGTAAATATCCAGCCCTTCACTTTCAAAAAAATGTATCATAGCATTGATCGTAGTCGTCTTACCGGTACCAGGTCCCCCTGTCAGGATCATCAGACCATGCCTTACTGCTTCCATTACAGCAGTCTTTTGCATATCATCCAGATACAACTCTGTATTTTTTTCGATTTTATTAATCCGGCGTATTAAGTTAGCATCTGCAATTTCAAAATCAAGATTAAGATCATGCAGCATTTTTGCTGTATTTAATTCCATATAATAGTAATGAGACGTATATATCCTCATTCCCTGCTCCGACGGCTTCATAACGATCTTTTTTTCCATCGCAAGATCCATCAGGTACTGTTCCATGTCCTGAATCTGAACACCAAGCAATTCACTGGTCTCTCTTAACAGTGCTTCCTGATACAAATAAATATGTCCATCATTCACGCTCTGCTGCAATGTATAAAAAATCCCACTTCGTATACGAAAATCCGAATCTGTGTGGATTCCAATCTTTGCCGCAATCTCATCAGCAGTCTTAAATCCAACCCCCGGAACATGATCCGCCAGCTGATACGGATTCTCCTCAATCGTGCGGTAAACATTACGGCCATAATGCTGATAGATTTTCGCCGCAAGCGTCGTTGAAATTCCAAACTTCTGCAGATAGATCATCGCCTGACGCATATCTTTCTTTTCTTCCACCTGAGAAGCAATCTCTCTTGCTTTCCGTTCGCTGATTCCCTTGATTTCCGCCAGTCTCTCCGGCTCTTCTTCTATGATCCGAAAAGTATTTTCTTTAAATTTCTTGACAATTTTTCCCGCCAGCGCGGCTCCGATTCCTTTTATCGCTCCGGATCCTAAATATCTTTCAATTGATATCAGATCCTCCGGTTCACATACTTCCGATTCTTCCACAGCGAATTGAAGGCCATACATCTTATGTGTTGTATAGCCTCCTGTCAATCTTAATAATTCTCCTTCTTCTATAAAATGAAAATTTCCGACACAGGTAACCTCTCCATCTGAATTATTCAAATGGAATACTGTATATCCGTTATCTTCATTTCTGTAAACGATATGTTCTACGTATCCTTTAATCTCTTCCATTCGATTTCATTCACCCTGGTTTTCTAGATACCTTTTCTTTCGCCCATAAATTCTACATATTCTCCAGTACCGATTGCTACAACTTTCATTGGATCATCCGCTGTCATAGTATTAATACCTGTCTTTTCCTCGATCAGCTCTTCCATACCACGCAGCATGGATCCGCCTCCCGTCAGCATAATTCCTCTGTCAAGAATATCAGCGGAAAGCTCCGGTGGAGTTCTCTCTAACACACTGATTACGGCTTCTACAATCTGTCCGGTAGTCTCTCGAAGTGCTTCTTCTGTCTCTGTTGATGTTACCGTAACAGTCTTCGGAAGTCCTGTTACAAGATTTCTTCCTCTGACTTCCAAAGTCTCATCTTCAATCAACGGATAAGTTGTACCGATTTTAATCTTAATATCCTCTGCGGTTCTTTCACCGATCAGAAGATTATGCTTCTTTCTCATATAACGCACAATTGCCTCATCGAAATCATCACCTGCGATCTTAAGTGATGTATTTACAACAGTTCCTCCAAGAGAAATTACCGCAATATCTGATGTTCCTCCTCCGATATCAACAATCATATTACCGCAAGGTTTTGAAATATCGATTCCTGCACCGATAGCTGCTGCAACCGGCTCTTCAATCAGATGAACTTCTCTTGCACCAGCTGCATAAGTAGCCTCCTCAACTGCCTTACGTTCCACTTCTGTTACACCACTTGGGACACAGATACTGATTCTAGGCTTTTTGAAGGTTCTCTTACCTAATGCCTTCTGCACGAAATATTTAATCATTTTTTCAGTTACTGTATAATCTGAAATAACACCCTGTCTTAATGGTCTTACCGCTACAATATTTCCCGGAGTTCTTCCAAGCATCATTCTTGCTTCCTCTCCGATCGCTTTTATCGCATTTGTATCTCTGTCATAAGCTACGACAGAAGGCTCCTTTAATATAACACCTTTTCCTTTTACATATACTAATACACTGGCTGTTCCCAAATCAATTCCAAGATCTACTGACATTCCCAATTCTCCCTTCATCAAGCTGTCTATATCATTATCTTTTGTAAGATATGATCATACGCATGCTATTTTTGAGCATGTTCCCATTATAATCAAAATTATTTAAAATAAAAAGACCCATTTTGCTTAAATCTTTGTGAAGCTTTTTACATAAATATTACAATATGACGAATCTGCCCGAAGAGATGAACAAAATGTCATATTTCTACCTTCCTAACATCGGTTTTATATACTTTCCTGTATAAGACACAGGACTTTCTGCTACCTCTTCTGGTGTCCCGCTTGCGATCACGGTTCCACCTTTGTCACCGCCTTCCGGTCCGATATCAATAATATAATCTGCAGTTTTTATAACATCCAGATTATGCTCTATCACAATAACCGTATTACCATCAGCTGTCAGTCTGTGCAGAATCTCTGTCAGCTTATGCACATCAGCAAAATGCAGTCCTGTCGTCGGCTCATCCAGAATATAGATTGTCTTTCCTGTACTTCTCTTACTCAGTTCCGTTGCCAGCTTGATACGCTGTGCTTCTCCGCCGGACAGCGTCGTGGACGGCTGTCCCAGACGGATATAAGAAAGTCCGACATCATATAAAGTCTCCATCTTTCTGCGGATGCTTGGTACATTTTCGAAGAAATGCATAGCTTCTTCTACTGTCATATCCAGCACATCATAAATGCTTTTGCCTTTATATTTTACTTCCAGAGTCTCTCTGTTATAACGTTTTCCCTTACATACTTCACATGGAACGTAGACATCCGGTAAGAAATGCATCTCGATCTTGATGATTCCGTCTCCGCTGCAGGCTTCGCAGCGTCCTCCTTTGACATTAAAGCTGAATCTTCCTTTTTTATAGCCTCTTGCCTTCGCATCCGGTGTTGCTGCGAACAGATCTCTTATGAGGTCGAATACTCCCGTATAGGTTGCCGGGTTAGATCTAGGCGTACGTCCGATCGGAGACTGGTCGATATTGATAACTTTATCTAATTGATCCAGTCCTTCGATGCCTTTATGTTTGCCCGGAATGGTTCTTGCACGATTCAGGTCTCTTGCCAGACGCTTGTAAAGGATCTGATTCACCAGCGAACTTTTTCCCGATCCGGACACACCCGTTACACAGGTCATTACGCCAAGCGGGAAGCTGACATCAATGTTCTTCAGGTTATTTTCCTGTGCTCCGAGTACTTTCAACCATCCGGTTGGTTCTCTTCTTGTCTCCGGAACCGGAATCTTGATTCTTCCGCTCAGATAGGCTCCGGTTACAGATTTTTCATTCTGCATGATTTCTTCTGCATTTCCCGTTGCAACCACTTCGCCGCCGTGCTCTCCCGCGCCCGGACCGATATCCACAATAAAATCCGCTTCTCTCATCGTATCCTCATCATGCTCGACTACGATTACGGAATTACCAAGGTCACGCAAATGCTTCAATGTGCCAAGTAATTTATCATTGTCTCTCTGATGCAGACCGATACTTGGCTCATCCAGAATATATGCTACACCTACAAGTCCGGAACCGATCTGAGTCGCCAGACGAATTCTCTGTGCTTCTCCGCCGGACAGTGTTCCAGTTGCTCTTCCAAGTGTCAGATAGTTCAGTCCGACATCCATCAGAAACTGGATTCTGGAATTGATCTCTTTCAGGATCTGTCCGCCGATCAGCATCTGATGATTCGTTAGCTTCAATTCTTTCAGAAATGCCTGCAGTTTCTCGATCGACATTCCTGTCAGTTCTGCAATATTCTTATCTCCTACCGTAACAGCCAGTGCTCCCGGCTTCAGACGCTGTCCCTTGCAGGCATGACACGGTGTAATATTCATGAATTCTTCATATTCCGCTTTCATAGTTTCCGAACCAGTCTCCCGGTAACGGCGTTCTACATTCTTGATCAATCCTTCAAACGCAACATCGTAGACACCTTCTCCACGCTGTCCCTTATAATATACTTTAACTTCTTTTCCATTCGTTCCATGAAGCAGAACATCGTGAATTTCTTTCGGATAGTCTTCAAATGGAGTGTCCAGCGAAAAATCGTATTCTTTGCTTAATGCATCCAAAATTGCATAAGTGAAGCTTTTTTTGTCTGTGCAGGACTGCCATCCCATAACTGTAATGGCACCTTCGCTGATGCTGAGACGTTTGTCCGGGATCATCAGATCCTCATCAAATTCCATCTTATATCCAAGTCCGAAACATTCCGGGCACGCTCCAAATGGATTGTTGAACGAAAAGCTTCTCGGTTCAATCTCTTCGATACTGATTCCGCAGTCCGGGCATGAAAAACTTTCACTGAACTGAACCGGCTCTCCGCCGATCACATCTACGGTCATCAATCCCTCTGCCAGATTCAGTACATTTTCAATGGAGTCGGTCAGACGCTGTTCGATGCCTTCTTTTACTACCAGACGGTCTACCACAATTTCAATATTGTGTTTGATATTCTTATCCAGCTTAATCTCTTCTGAAAGTTCGTACATATTACCGTCAATTTTGACGCGGACATAACCGCTCTTCTTGGCACGATCCAGTAATTTGGCATGGGTTCCTTTTCTTCCTCTTACAACCGGGGCCAGAAGCTGGATCTTAGTTCTCTCCGGCATTCCCATGATTTGTTCTACCATTTGGTCAACCGTCTGCTTTTTGATCTCGCGGCCACATTTCGGACAGTGCGGTATTCCGACTCTTGCGTATAATAAACGGAAATAATCATAGATTTCCGTTACGGTTCCTACGGTGGATCTTGGGTTACGGTTCGTAGATTTCTGGTCAATGGAAATCGCCGGGGAAAGCCCCTCGATGCTTTCTACGTCCGGCTTTTCCATCTGTCCTAAGAACTGTCTTGCATAAGAGGACAGGGATTCCATGTATCTTCTCTGCCCTTCCGCATAGATTGTATCAAATGCCAACGATGATTTTCCCGAACCACTGAGTCCAGTCAGAACTACCAGCTTGTCTCTTGGTATATCTACATCTATATTCTTCAGATTATGCTCATTGGCTCCTCTGATTTTGATATATTGTCTTGAATCTTTTTCCTGTGACATGTGAGTGTATACTCTCCTTTTTCTATATCTTTATTTCCTGCAGTGTCTTTTTAAGCTCAATTAACTTATCTCTAAGTTCTGCTGCCGCCTCAAAGTTCAGGTCTGCCGCTGCTTTCTTCATCTGTTTTTCCAGTTCTTTGATCAGTTTCTCTAATTCCTTCTCGCTCATAGATTCCGGATCTTTTTCCATCTGCACTTCAGAGGCTGCCACCTTCTTGGATACAGCGATCAGATCTCGTACCGCTTTCTGGATTGTCTTCGGTGTAATGCCATGTTCCTCATTATATGCCATCTGCACTTCACGTCTTCTCTGCGTCTCATCCAGTGCCGCACGCATAGAATCTGTGATCGTATCTGCGTACATGATGACATGTCCTTCTGCATTACGCGCTGCACGGCCGATGGTCTGGATCAGTGATGTCTCGGAACGCAGGAATCCTTCTTTATCTGCATCCAGAATTGCAACCAGTGTGATTTCCGGAATATCCAGACCTTCTCGCAGAAGGTTGATACCAACCAGTACGTCAAATACATCCAACCGCATATCCCGCACGATCTCGGTACGTTCCAGTGTATCGATATCCGAATGCAGGTAGCGCACGCGGATTCCCAGCTCTCTCATATAGTCAGTAAGGTCTTCTGCCATACGTTTGGTCAGTGTTGTTATCAGTATTTTGTGCTTATTGGCAATCTCTTTATTCACTTCTCCGATCAGATCATCAATCTGTCCTTCTACCGGACGAACTTCCACTTCCGGATCGAGAAGACCTGTCGGACGAATTACCTGCTCGGCTCTTAACAGTTCATGTTCTTCTTCATATTTGCCCGGTGTTGCAGATACAAACATGACCTGATCGATCTTGCTTTCAAATTCGTCAAAGCTAAGTGGTCGGTTATCCAGTGCTGACGGCAGACGGAATCCATATTCTACCAGTGTACGTTTTCTGGACTGGTCTCCATGATACATGCCGCCGATCTGCGGAACCGTCTTGTGCGACTCGTCGATCATAATAATAAAATCATCCGGGAAATAATCCATCAATGTATTCGGCGGCTGTCCCGGTGCAAGTCCCGCTAAATGTCTTGAATAGTTCTCAATTCCCGAGCAAAATCCTGTCTCACGCATCATTTCTATATCAAAATTCGTACGTTCTGCAATCCTCTGCGCTTCCAGAAGCTTGCCTTCCGATTTGAAATATTTCACCTGTTCTTCCAGTTCAATCTCAATATTACGAATTGCTTTCTCCATACGTTCTTTCGGAACAACATAGTGAGAAGCCGGAAATATCGCAATATGATTCAGCGTATTTTTCACTTCACCGGTAAGCATGTCTATTTCCGAAATCCGGTCAATCTCATCTCCGAAAAATTCCACTCTAATAGCAGTATCGCCACGGTCTGCCGGTACAATCTCTACCGTATCTCCCCGTACCCGGAATGTTCCGCGCTTGAAATCCATGTCATTTCTGTCATATTGAATGTCTATCAGCTGGCGCAACACTTCATCACGGTCTTTCTCCATACCCGGACGGAGCGATACCATCATCTGTTCGAAGTTTTCCGGTTCACCAAGACCATAGATACAGGAAACACTGGCAATTACGATCACGTCTCTCCGCTCGATCAATGCTGCTGTTGCCGATAATCTCAGTTTATCAATTTCTTCGTTTACAGAAGAATCTTTCGCAATGTATGTGTCTGAGGATGGGACGTAGGCTTCCGGCTGGTAGTAGTCGTAGTAGGAGACAAAATATTCCACTGCGTTATCGGGGAACATCTCCTTGAACTCTCCGTATAACTGAGCTGCAAGTGTTTTATTATGAGCGATGACAAGTGTCGGCTTCTGTAATTGCTGAATCACATTTGCCATCGTAAAAGTTTTTCCAGAACCCGTAACCCCTAGTAAAGTCTGGCATTGATTGCCTTCCTTGAACCCTTTCACAAGCTCTGCAATCGCCTGTGGCTGGTCTCCGGTCGGCTTATATGGGGCTTTTAATTTGAACTCATTCATGGTAAATCCCTCCATTTGTGACTTTTACTATGATCATTATCAGCCAAAAATTCGTATCCAGATTCGTAACGAAAAGCTTATTTTATGGTGAATAGATGTCCTTTTCACCTCGTTACGAATAAAAGTCACAAAACTGATTTTTGCGGATAAAACAGCACTCGGAAATACCTGATGATACCAGGCTCCGGTTCTGTCATATTTTTACTGTTTGTTCTTGTAACAGTCCCTATTATATCAGACATTTTTTTGAAAGTATATAGATGAAGGTAAGAAAAAAGTACAAATGTTCGATTCTTATTTGTACT
>NZ_JAMOYX010000028.1:0-35426 GCF_023669465.1 Dorea sp. MB18-49 | reverse complement strand
AAATAAAACCGGCCGCCTGATATCGGAAAATCTGATATCAGGCGGCCGGTTTTGCTGATACTTGAGCGTGTAAGACATGAAGATTACTCTTCAGTTTTGAGAAGATCTTTCAAAGAAGAAAACTGATATCCCATGGATTCCCATTTGTTAAGAAGTTCATCGAGGATTTCTCCGTTGGTTTTCGAAGTGTTGTGAAGTAGTACAATGGCACCGGGATGAATACGGCCGAGTAATTTGTCAAAAGCCTCTTCTTTGGATGGCTGGGCATCGGTAAGCCAGTCAACATAGGCGAGACTCCAGAAGAAGGTATGATATCCCATATCTTTGGCCATCTGTAGATTTTCGGTATTGTATTTTCCCTGAGGCGGCCGGTAAAATCGTGTCATCGACTTTCCGGTGATCTTTTTGAAAAGATCTTCGACATCTGAAAGCTCTTTTGAGAAGGTTTCCTGTGTCGCAATCTGTGACATATCGGGATGATGATACGTATGATTGCCGACGGTGTGACCTTCTTTTTGCATTTGTTTGATCAGATCTGGATTATCCTGCAGAAAATTGCCGACGACAAAAAAGGTAGCAGGAACATGATGCTTTTTCAGAGCCGCCAGGATAGAAGGGGTATTGCCATTTTCGTAACCACAGTCAAAAGTCAGATAAATCACTTTCTGATCAGTGTTTCTGGCATAGTAGGCATGATATTTTTTTAATTCATCGAATGAGGCATTTCCAACGGGAGCTTTTCCTTCCTCCTGAAAACTCAACCCCCAGTTTTCGGTGGTTGGGAGAACAAAGGAATGAGAAGAAGATATAAAAGTGCGGCTGGCCGGAGTCAAAGTTGTTTCACTGGCGGGGAAAATTCGGGCAATCAATCCTCCGGCAAAAAAACAGCAGGAAAAGAAGAAAAGGAGGATTAATGGTTTATATCTGGAATAAAGGGTGGAAAAAGAAAGATGAGTTTTTGGTATATGGAATCTGAACATAGAAACTCCGGAAAACTTTTTATACAGTTATATGATGCCCTAAGGAAAAAGATGTGCGGAAAAGGACACAAACTTGCAAAGAATAGGGAATGATAGTAGTATAGGAACGTAGAATTATTAAGAACAGATATAAGAAAGAATAAATGAAACGGGATGAAAACATGGCCAGAGAATATGTGAAAAAAGATAATATGCTGAGTAAAGAAATCCGTTATAAAAAAACAGAGAAGGGTATGATGATCACTGAATATTATGGAAATGACAGTTATGTGGTGCTGCCGGATGAGATAGAAGGTGAGCCGGTCACGATACTGGGAGATTATGCATTTTCCAGAAATCTTTCAGTTGAGGAAATATGGATGCCGTTGGAACTTAAAGAAGTTGGAAGATATGCATTTTACAGGTGCCGGAATCTGAGAAAATTAGTACTTGGCAACAGACTTCTGGATATGGGAGGTGGTGCACTTACAGGCTGCCATCTGGAAGAAGTAGAGATATATCTTCAGGACGGAAAAAAGAGCTGTCTGAAGTCGATTGTAGAAGAGATGCGGTACCAGATGAGGATATATCTACATACGCCTGAAGGAGGACAGGAAGCAAAACTACTCTTTCCGGAGCATTATGAAGAGGCGGTGGAGAACACCCCTGCAAGAATACTGGAAACGCATCATCACGGGGCAGGCGGATATTATCGTCAGTGTTTTTATGACCGTGAACTGGACTATCGAAAATATGATGAGATGTTTTATCATACGGTTGCGGAAGACACAGAGGAGACGGCAGTGGAACTGGCACTGAACCGCCTGCGGTTCCCGGCAGAACTTTCAGATAAGAACAGACAAGGTTATGAAGAATACTTAAAAAAGCACATGACTGCGGTGGCAAAATGGACGGTGAAGCAGGAAGAGGTGGAAGGAATCCGGTTCCTGCAAAGAAGAAAATTATGGACAGAACAATCTTTACAGGCGGGAATGGATTTCGCGGCAGAAGGTAGCAAAACAGAAATTCTGAGTATTTTTATGGATATCAGAAAGGATCAGTTTCCAAAGAAGAAAAAGACATTTGAGCTATAGAGTATTTATAAAACAAGTAGAGAAGAAAAGCAATGGACAGAGAAAAGATAGAAAATAACAGAGAAACCATAGAAAAGGACCGCCTGGAAAATATAAGCCGTAAGATTCTTGTTATGGCAAGGAATGAACTGTATATGAAGATGCGGTTCCTGGATGTAGCATTATCCAGTCTTCCGTTTGTACTTGATACGGGGGCGGAAGGTATGGGAACAGACGGACTGTATCTGTATTATGATCCACAATATCTCGGGGGATTGTTCAGGGAAGACCGAGTGATGGTGAACAGGATCTACCTGCATCTGGTGCTGCATGGGATTTTTCGCCATATGATCCGCAGAAAAGGAAGAGAGGAACGGCTTTATCATCTGTCATGTGATATTGCTGTGGAATCGATCATCGATGAATTACAGTATCGGTGTGTTATGAAGGCCAGGTCGTTCCCAAGAAGAGAAATGTACCGTGAACTGAAAAAAGAAATGAAAACGCTTACGGCAGAACGAATATATGAAGTGCTGAGGAAAAAAGCGCTGACACAAAAGCAGCTTGAACAACTGGAGGTGGATTTCCGGGTAGACGATCACAGTTACTGGCCAAAAGCTGAGGAGAAAAAAAGACAGAATCAGATTGAAAACCGCTGGCAGGATATCAGTGAGCGTATGGAGACAGAGATGGAGACATTTTCCAAAGAAGCATCACAGACATCCGGAAATCTGATCGATCAGGTGAAAGTAGAAAATCGGGAGCGAATGGATTACCGGGAATTTTTAAGAAAATTTTCGGTGTTAAAAGAAGAGATGACGGTGGATCCGGATTCTTTTGATTATACTTTCTACAGTTATGGATTAACTATGTATGGGAATATGCCGTTGATCGAGCCACAGGAGTGGAAAGAAGTTCAGAAGGTAGAAGAATTTGTTATTGTGATCGATACATCGATGTCCTGTTCGGGAGAATTGGTGAAAAAATTTCTGGAGGAGACTTACGGCGTATTAAGTGAAAACGACAGCTTTTTCCGAAAAGTGAACATTCATATCATTCAATGTGATGATCAGGTTCAGACGGATCAGAAGATCACGTGCGAAGAAGAGCTGAAAGAATACATGGACAAACTGGAATTAAAAGGCGAAGGCGGAACGGATTTCAGGCCGGCATTCTCGTATGTGGATGAACTGGTCCGCCAGCATACATTTGAACATTTACGGGGAATGATCTATTTTACGGATGGCCGGGGAATCTATCCGGCGAAAAGGCCTGTATATGAGACGGCATTTGTGTTCATGGAGGAAGACTATGAAGATGTAGATGTTCCGCCCTGGGCAATAAAGATCATCCTGGAAGAAGATCTGGATTTCTGATCAGATGAAATAAATAACAGCAAAAGAAGGGAATACAATGGATATAAAAAGAGCCAAAAAAGAAATCAAAGATTCGATAGAGGCATATCTTGCCAAAGATGAATATGGAGATTATATGATCCCATCAATAAGACAAAGACCAATTCTCCTGATGGGGCCTCCGGGAATCGGTAAGACACAGGTTATGGAACAGGTGGCAAAGGAGTGTAAAGTCGCACTGGTATCTTATACGATCACACATCATACCAGACAAAGTGCGGTCGGACTTCCGTTTATTGAAAAGAAGACGTACGATGGGAAAGAGTACTCGGTTACAGAATATACGATGAGTGAGATCATCGCTTCGGTATATGACAAGATGGAAGAGACAGGACTTAGAGAAGGAATTCTGTTCATTGATGAGATCAACTGCGTGTCTGAGACTCTGGCTCCGACAATGTTACAGTTTTTACAGTGTAAGACATTTGGTAATCAGAAGATTCCGACAGGATGGATCATTGTAGCGGCAGGTAATCCGCCGGAGTACAATAAGTCGGTACGGGATTTTGATGTGGTAACATTGGATCGAATCAAGAAGATCGATGTAGATGTGAATTATGATGTATGGAAAGAATATGCATACCGGGCAGATATTCATCCGGCGATTCTGGCATATCTTGAGATCAGGAGAGACTATTTTTACCGGATGGAGACGACGGTAGATGGAAAGGTCTTTGCAACAGCCAGAGGCTGGGAAGATCTGTCACAGCTTCTGAAGACTTATGAAAAGCTTGGAAAGAAAGCGGACAGAGAGGTTGTACATCAGTATATCCAGCACTGGAAGATCGCAAAAGATTTCGCCAATTATCTGGAACTGTATCATAAGTATAAAAAAGATTATGGTCTTGAGAAGATTATTGAAGGTGTCTATACCAGGGATACGCTGGAGAGACTTCGATATGCAGCATTTGATGAGAGGTTCAGTGTTGTAAATATGTTGATCGGCCGTCTGGGAAGCTGCTTCAAAGAATATTTCCTAAAAGACAGACTGGTTACAATGATATATGAATATCTGAAGTTATATAAATCCAATCTGCAAATGGATCTTGTCGTCTGTGAAGCCAGAGAGCAATATGAAAAATTACGGAAAGAAGAACAGATGACAAAGCAGGACGAGCATGTAAGAAAACAGGTGCTGGATAAACTGGAATCTTACGAACAGCTTGCAAAAGAAGAACATCTGGAAGGAGAGGTAGCATTTGAACGTATAAAAGAGGTGTTTGGAAATGAAGTGGCAGAGAGAGAAGAACTGACAGAACGTACGCTTTCCGCATTGGAACACGCATTTGATTTCATGGAAGATGCATTTGGGGACAGTCAGGAGATGGTTTCTTTTGTTACAGAACTTAACACGAACTATTATAGTATTCAGTTCTTAAAGGAAAATGACTGTGATAAGTATTATCAGTATAATAAGAAACTGTTATTTGACAAACAGCAGGAGGAGATCCTGTCAGAACTAAATGAAGTAGAACAGGATCTGAACACTGCCATAAAATAGATGATTAGTATGTAAGTTTATATCCATGACGGATTTTGCGATAAATTTTCCAGATAATCATGGCCGGAAAGCTGAGCGCAATATATAGTGATGATAGAATTCCGACACCCCCACCGACGATCATAAGAATTAAAATGCCAATATTCATAAGTCAAAGTCCTCCTTGTCAATGTTTTTATATATTGATGTTATATATGATGTGGAATTTTGCTTCCGGGTACATTGTATGGACTTTTGGTAAGAAGATAAAGAGAAACGGATGGATCTTAACACGGTATGAACAAGAATCGTTATTTTCTTAACATTGTTTTAGCGAAAGAAGTACATTTACTTTAAAGACAACAGGTGTTAAAATAAGCAATGAATGTAAACGAAGATGATATAAGACCCGGGGAGGTCTTAAACAAGATGAGATAAAGGAGAAATATATATGAAATGGAATCAGTTTCGTCTGAAGACAACAACAGAGGCAGAAGATATCGTCAGCAGCATGCTTGCTGATCTTGGAATCGAAGGAGTGCAGATCGAAGATAAGATCCCGCTTACACAGTCTGACAAAGAGCAGATGTTCGTAGACATCCTGCCGGATATGCCGGAAGATGACGGATGTGCATACCTGACATTCTATCTGGATGAAGAAGTAGACAAGCATGAGATGTTACTGAAGGTCAGACAGGAATTAGAAGAGATGAGAAGTTATCTGAATGTGGGAGACTGTACGATCGAGGAGTCCCAGACAGAAGATGTAGACTGGGTAAATAACTGGAAGCAGTATTTCCATCAGTTCTATATTGATGACATTCTTGTCATTCCTTCATGGGAGAATGTAGAGGCCAAAGACAGCGACAAGATGGTGATCCATATCGATCCGGGCACAGCATTCGGAACCGGTATGCATGAGACCACACAGCTCTGCATCCGCCAGCTTAAGAAATATGTGACAGAAGATACAGAGATCTTAGACGTTGGATGTGGAAGCGGAATCCTTGGAATGCTGGCGTTAAAGTTCGGCGCAAAGCATTCGGTAGGAACAGACCTGGATCCGTGTGCGATCGATGCAACCTACGAGAATATGGACAACAACGGAATCAGCAGAGACCAGTATGAAGTCATGATCGGTAATATCATTGATGATAAAGAAGTACAGGATAAGGTCGGTTATGAGAAATACGATATCGTAGCAGCAAATATCCTGGCAGATGTACTGGTACCGCTGACACCTGTGATCATCCACCAGTTGAAAAAGGGCGGTATCTATATCACAAGCGGAATCATCGAAGATAAAGAAGAAGTGGTCGTAGAAGCTGTGAAGAAAGCAGGCCTCGAAGTTCTGGAAGTGAACCACCAGGGCGAATGGGTATCTGTAACGGCAAGAAAGAATTAGAGGATTCGATATGCAACATTTTTTTGTGTCACCGGAGCAGGTGAAGGAAGAAAAGATCTACGTAGAGGGCGGCGACGTCAATCATATGAAGAATGTACTCCGCATGAAGACCGGTGAAGAACTTACGGTAAATGACGGAGAAGGCAGTCAGTACCTGTGTGCAGTGGAATCCTATGAAGCAGATATGGCAGTGCTTAAGATACTGGAGAAAAAGCAGGACGAGAGCGAGCTTGCATCAAAGATCTATCTGTTCCAAGGACTTCCAAAGCAGGACAAGATGGAACTGATCGTGCAGAAGTCGGTAGAACTCGGCGCATATCAGGTGATCCCGGTGGCGACAAAGCGAGCCGTGGTCAAGCTGGATGCGAAGAAGGCGAAGAAGAAGGTCGAACGCTGGCAGCAGATTGCGGTCAGTGCGGCGAAGCAGGCAGGACGAGGTATTATTCCTGAGGTGGGAGAAGTATGCACTTATGCGCAGGCATTAAAGCAGGCAGAAGAACTGGACGTTGTCCTGATCCCATACGAACTGGCAAAAGGGATGGAAGAGACGAAGCAGATCATCGCAGGGATCAGACCGGGGCAGTCGGTCGGCATCTTTATCGGACCGGAAGGCGGCTTTGAGGAAGAAGAAGTAGCACTTGCTATGAAAACCGGGGCAAATCCGGTGACACTTGGCAAGAGAATCCTTCGGACAGAGACTGCAGGACTTACGATGCTTTCGGTTCTGATGTTCCATCTGGAAGGGTAGAAACATAATCTAATACTAAGAATGAAGAGTACAGGAAGTGAAGAAATGAAGGAAGTATATCTGGATAATTCGGCGACTACCATGGCATATCGAAGCGTCGGGGAACTGGTGCAGAAGGTCATGTGTGAAGACTATGGCAATCCGTCTTCTATGCATAACAAAGGTGTGGAAGCAGAAAAATATATAAAAGAAGCAAAAGAAACATTTGCCAGACTCTGGAAGGTACAGGAAAAGGAAGTGTATTTTACTTCCGGCGGTACGGAGAGTGACAATATGGCACTGATCGGCGCGGCAAGAGCGAATAAGCGTGCAGGCAACCACCTGATCACATCATCCATTGAGCACCCGGCAATCATCAACACCATGCGTTTTCTTGAGGAAGAAGAAGGATTCCGTGTGACCTATCTTCCGGTAGACCAGTACGGAAGAATCCGTCTGGATGCGTTGAAAGAAGCGCTGTGTGAAGATACGATCCTGGTATCGATCATGTATGTGAACAACGAAGTGGGTTCCGTACAGCCGATTCAGGAAGCGGCAAGTATCGTAAAGGCATATAATAAAGACATTTTATTCCATGTCGATGCGGTACAGGGATTTGGAAAATATAAGATCTACCCGAAGAAACTGAAGGTAGATATGTGCTCCATCAGCGGTCACAAGATCCACGGACCGAAGGGCGTGGGTGCATTATACATCGGTGAAAATGTAAAGATCCGCCCGATCGTTTACGGCGGCGGTCAGCAGCATGACATGCGTTCCGGAACGGAAAATGTACCGGGAATCGCAGGACTTTCCCTGGCGGCAAAGACGATTTACGATAACCTCGATGAAAAAGTGGAGAAGATGCGGGCGTTAAAACAGCATTTCATCGAAGGCGTGGAAAAGATCGAGAATACAACGATCCATGGTTTATACGATGAGACGTCGGCACCGCATATTATCAGCGTAGGAATCGCAGGGATCAGAAGTGAAGTGCTATTACATGCGCTGGAAGATAAAGGAATCTATGTGTCATCCGGATCGGCATGTGCGTCCAACCATCCGCAGATCAGCGGTGTGTTAAAAGGAATCGGGGCAAAACAGGAGTTTCTGGATGCGACGCTTCGGTTTAGTATGTCTGAATTTACTACACTGGAAGAGATTGACTATACGCTCGATGCACTATATAATATAGTACCGATGCTTAGAAGATATACCAGACATTAGAAAGTTACAGATAAAAGAGAAAGAGATCAGGAAAGGAATCAGAAGATGAGATTTCATACATTTTTATTAAAATATGGAGAGATTGGAATTAAGGGAAAGAACCGTCATCTGTTCGAAGACGCACTGGTGCGCCAGGTGCGTTATGCATTAAAAGATGTAGACGGACAGTTCGATGTACACAAATCACAGGCAAGAATCTATGTAGACTGTGAAGGAGATTATGATTACGATGAGACTGTGGAACATCTGAAGAAAGTATTCGGTCTGGTCGGAATCTGTCCGGTTGTCCGTATGGAGGACAAAGGATTCGAGAAACTGAAAAAAGATGTTGTCGCATATATGGATGAGATGTATCCAGATAAGAACTTTACATTTAAAGTAGAGTCCAGACGTGCCAAAAAGTCTTATCCGCTGAACTCTATGGAGATCAGCCGTGACCTTGGAGAAGCGATCCTGTACGCATTCCCGGAAAGCGGAATCAAAGTAGATGTACATCATCCGGATGTTATGGTGAACGTAGAAGTCAGGAATGAGATCTACGTATATTCACAGATCATCCCGGGAGCAGGCGGAATGCCGGTCGGAACCAATGGTTCGGCGATGCTTCTGTTATCCGGCGGTATCGACAGCCCGGTTGCAGGATACATGGTATCCAAACGTGGAGTAAGCCTTGAGGCTACTTACTTCCATGCGCCGCCGTATACAAGCGAACGTGCAAAACAAAAAGTTGTGGATCTTGCAAAGAAAGTGGCAAAATATTCCGGACCGATCAAGCTGCATGTCGTCAACTTTACGGATATCCAGCTTTATATCTACGATCAATGCCCGCATGATGAGCTGACGATCATTATGAGAAGATACATGATGCGTATCGCAGAACATTTTGCAAAAGAGGATGGCTGCTTAGGTATGATCACAGGGGAAAGTATCGGACAGGTGGCAAGCCAGACCATGCAGAGCCTTGCAGCAACAAACGATGTATGTACGATGCCTGTATACCGTCCACTGATCGGATTCGACAAGCAGGAGATCGTGGATGTATCAGAAAAAATCGATACTTATGAGACCTCGATCCAGCCGTTCGAAGACTGCTGTACGATCTTCGTGGCAAAACATCCGGTAACCAAGCCGAATATTGATGTGATCCGCCGTTCGGAAGAGAATCTGAATGAGAAGATCGATGAGCTGATGAAACAGGCGATTGAGACCGTTGAGATCATTGAAGTAAAATAAATGGAGTAAAATAAATGGAGTAAAAAAGAGGGCTGAACCCTTAAACAGGTCAGCCCTTTTTCTAAGTAAATCATTTACTTTTATTACTGATTAGTCACAAAGATATGGTTTTAACATTTCCATGATCTCTTCTACGTTGTCATCAGCGTGGATGTTCAGATCGATCGGTTTAGAAAGATCTAAGCTGAAGATTCCCATGATTGATTTTGCATCAATGACATATCTTCCAGATACAAGATCAAAGTCATAATCAAATTTTGTGATGTCGTTTACGAATGATTTTACTTTGTCGATTGAATTTAAAGAAATCTTTACTGTTTTCATTGGAATACCCTCCTTGATTCATTTCTTGTTCTATAGATATATTAAGAGTCAGACGAAGAAAAGTCAAGGAACAAATTGCCAAAGAATTCAGAAGATTTTCGTTAGATGTTACAACAATGTGTTAAAATAACGTTTTAAAAAGAAAGGAACAGATATATGAAGAAAGTAGCATTGCATAATCTCGGATGCAAAGTAAATGCATATGAGACGGAAGCCATGCAGGAACTGCTGGAAAAGCATGGATATGAGATCGTGCCGTTCCAGGAAGGTGCGGATGTCTATATCATTAATACCTGTACCGTAACGAATATGGCGGACCGGAAGTCCAGACAGATGCTTCATAAAGCAAGAAAGATGAACCCGGATTCTATTGTTGTTGCCTGCGGCTGCTATGTACAGGCTAAGAAAGATGATATCCCGGAAGGTATTGATATTGTCGTTGGTAATAATAAGAAGCAGAATATTGTTGAAATCCTGGAAAATTATGAAAAAGAAAAGAATCAGGATGGTCAGCGGGAAACATCAGACGAACAGGAAAAGGAAACAGAGACCTATCAGGAGATTCTGGATATCAATCATGAAAAAGTGTATGAAGATCTGCATTTAAGTACGGCGGCGGAACACACAAGAGCTTATATCAAGGTGCAGGACGGATGCAACCAGTTCTGCTCTTACTGCATCATTCCGTTCGCAAGAGGAAGGGTAAGAAGCAGAAGCCGTGACAGTGTGCTGGATGAAGTGAAGACACTGTCGGCCAATGGATATAAAGAAGTGGTACTGACCGGAATCCATCTGAGTTCGTACGGAATCGACTGTGACGACAACCTGTTGTCACTGATTCTGGCGATCCATGAAGTGGAAGGAATCGAAAGAATCCGTCTTGGATCACTGGAGCCGAGAATTATTACGGAAGAATTTGCACAGACGATCGCAAAACTTCCGAAGATGTGTCCGCATTTCCATCTGTCATTGCAGAGCGGATGCAACGCAACATTGAAGCGCATGAACCGCAGATACACAGCAGAAGAGTATTATGAGAAATGTCAGCTGCTCCGCAAATATTTCGACAACCCGGCACTTACAACGGACGTGATCGTCGGTTTTCCGGGAGAGACGGAAGAAGAGTTTGCAGAGTCGAAGGCATTTGTAGATAAAGTAGATTTTTATGAAACACATATTTTTAAATATTCCAGAAGAGAAGGAACAAAGGCAGCGGCTATGAAAGACCAGGTGCCGGATCAGATCAAGGCCGCAAGAAGCGCCGAACTTCTGGAACTGAACCGTAAGAAGCAGGCGGTTTATGAAGAAAGACTGCTTGGAACCACACAGGAGGTCCTGATCGAGGAGAAAATCGTGCGTGATGGAGAGGAACTTCAGATCGGGCACACGAAGGAATATGTGAAAATTGGTGTAAAAAATCCGAATAATCTTATTAATCAGCTTGTAAATGTAGAAATTGAAAACCAATTACAAATATTGCATTGAAATTTGAGATTTAATCATGTAGAATAAAATTGAAATATTTTTGGAGGACGTGATTATATGAAAAATATGACAAATACCCAGTTTTTCCAGGTAGAAAGTGGACCACAGATCAGCGCAAAGGACATTCTGGAGATTGTATATAAGGCATTAAGTGAAAAGGGATATAACCCGGTAAACCAGATCGTAGGTTATATTATGTCCGGAGATCCGACCTACATCACAAGCCATAACGGAGCCAGAAGTCTGATCATGAAGATGGAAAGAGATGAACTGGTAGAAGAGATGCTCAAGACGTATATCGAGCATAATGAGTGGGAATAATGACTATGAGAATCATGGGACTGGACTATGGATCTAAGACGGTAGGCGTTGCGGTCAGTGATCCGTTGGAAATTACTGCTCAGGGAGTAGAGACAATATGCAGAAAGGACGAGAACAAGCTCAGAAAGACCTGTGCGCGTATCGAAGCACTGATTGAAGAGTATCAGGTTACGAAGATTGTTCTCGGACTTCCGAAGCATATGAATAATGATATTGGAGATCGTGCGGAAAAATCAATGGCATTTGGTGAGATGTTAAAAAGACGGACCGGCCTTGAGGTCGTTATGTGGGACGAGCGTCTGACCACGGTAGAAGCTGAGCGGACTTTGATAGAGAATAAGGTGAGGCGTGAAGACCGCAAGAAGTATATTGATAAGATTGCGGCTGTTTTTATATTGCAGGGATATCTGGATTCACTTGCGCATACGCCCCTGGATTAAGAGGTGGATTATAGATGGAAAAGATTAAATTCATGTCCGAAGAGATGAATGAAGAAGTAGATTTTTATGTACTTGAACAGACAACAGTTGGTGGGGTGTCTTATATTCTGGTGACAGATTCGGAAGATGATGATGCAGAATGTCTGATTTTGAAAGACACATCAGGAGAGAACCAGTCAGAGAGTGTATACGAGATCGTAGAAGATGATGTAGAGCTTTCTGCTGTTCTGAAAGTATTTGAAGAACTACTTGAAGATGTAGAGATTGAAAGGTAGTTTGGAATGTCTATCAGTAAAGAGAAGTTTAAAGAAATGCTGAGAGAAAAGGGGTTGAAAGTTACCAACCAGCGTATACTGGTACTGGAGGTCCTTGCAGATCATCGTGATAAGCATCTGACTGCAGAAGATATTTATGAATTAGTAAGAGAAGATTATCCGGAAATTGGGCTGGCAACAATTTACCGGACAGTGCAGCTGTTACTGGAAATGCAATTGGTGGATCGTATCAATCTTGATGATGGATGTGCACGTTATGAGATCGGAGAATTCTTCGATGGAGAAGAAAGACATCATCATCATCACCTGATATGCAGAACATGTGGAAAGATCATTCCGTTCAAGGATGATCTTCTGGAAAATCTGGAAGATAAGATCGAAGAGACAACGGGATTTCATGTGTTAGACCACGAATTAAAGTTCTACGGACAGTGCAAGGAGTGCCAAAAAAGAGGCAGAAAAATAGTACGGTAAGCACGTGGAGGTGTAATTTTGAAGAGAGAAAACAATGGAAAAATGCGTATCATTCCACTCGGAGGTCTGGAAAAGATCGGAATGAACATCACAGCTTTTGAGTATGAGGACAGTATTATTGTTGTAGACTGTGGATTATCTTTCCCGGAGGAGGATATGCTCGGAATCGACCTGGTCATTCCGGATGTTACTTATCTGAAGGATAATATCCAGAAAGTCAAAGGATTTGTGATCACCCATGGTCATGAAGACCATATCGGTGCACTCCCTTATATATTAAGAGAACTGAATCTTCCGATCTATGCGACCAAGCTTACGATGGGAATCATCGAGAAGAAGCTGACGGAGCACAATCTGCTTCGCAGTACAAGAAGAAAAGTTGTAAGACACGGACAGTCGATCAATCTGGGTCAGTTCCGTATCGAATTTATCAAGACAAACCACAGTATCCAGGATGCTGCGGCACTGGCAATCTATTCACCGGCCGGTATCGTTGTGCATACAGGAGACTTTAAAGTAGATTATACACCGGTATACGGTGATGCGATCGATCTGCAGAGATTTGCAGAGATCGGAAAGAAAGGTGTACTGGCACTGATGTCGGACAGTACCAATGCGGAGAGACCGGGATTTACCCAGTCTGAGCGTACGGTAGGTATTACATTTGACCACATTTTTGCAGAGCATAAAGATACACGTATTATCATTGCAACATTTGCATCAAATGTAGACCGTGTACAGCAGATCATCAATACGGCATGTAAATATGACCGTAAGGTAGTCGTAGAAGGACGAAGCATGGTGAATATCATCCAGGTTGCACAGGAGCTGGGATACTTAAATGTTCCGGATAAGACACTGATCGAGATCGACCAGCTGAAGAATTATCCACCGGAGAAGACAGTTCTGATCACAACCGGAAGTCAGGGAGAATCAATGGCAGCACTGTCACGTATGGCAGCAGATGTGCATAAGAAAGTAACAATCATGCCTGGCGATACGATCATCTTCAGTTCAAACCCGATCCCTGGAAATGAAAAATCCGTATCCAAGGTCATCAATGAACTGACTGCGAAAGGTGCCAATGTTATCTTCCAGGATGCCCATGTATCCGGTCATGCTTGTCAGGAAGAATTGAAACTGATCTATTCTCTGGTAAAACCGAAATATGCAATTCCGGTCCATGGAGAGTACAGACATCTGAAAGCAAATGCAGGAATCGCCAAGATGCTTGGTATTCCGAAAGAAAATATCTTTATTCTGAAATCGGGTAATGTACTGGAACTCAGCGATAAGGAAGCAAAAGTTGTAGACAACGTGCATACAGGAGAGATCCTGGTAGACGGCCTCGGTGTCGGAGATGTTGGTAATATCGTACTCCGTGACAGACAGCATCTGGCAGAAGACGGTATCATGATCGTTGTACTGACACTGGAGAAGGGAAGCAACCAGCTTCTTGCAGGTCCGGATATTGTATCGCGCGGATTCGTGTATGTAAGAGAGTCTGAAAGTCTGATGGAAGAGGCGAGAAAAGTCCTTACAGAAGCGGTAGAAGACTGTCTGACACACCAGCGTAATGCGGACTGGAGCAAGATCAAGCTTGTGATTCGTGATACGATGAATGATTTCATCTGGAAGCGGACCAAGAGAAGACCAATGATTCTTCCGATTATTATGGACGTATAGAAAGTATAATTATAATTAAACGGGAAATGAGCCGCACATTGTATAAAACAGGCGCCTTCGAACGCAGTGGGCGAAGCCTGTTTTGTGCAGTGTACGGCTCATTCCCTTGTAGAAACTCAAGATGAAAAAATGTGTAACAGATAAAACCGTAACAAATAGAACAGAGGTAGGAATACTATGATCGTAGATGAACGTATGGTCACATACATCCGGTCGCTGGAACGTCCGGAGAATCCTGTCATAGAAGCAATCGAACAGGAAGCGTTAGATAGTTTCGTGCCGATCATCCGGAAGGAAACCCAGAGTTTCCTGAAAGTCATGATGTTGATGAACCGCCCGGCGAGAGTCCTTGAAGTCGGTACAGCAGTCGGATTTTCGGCGATTTTAATGAGCGAATATCTTCCGGAAGGAAGCCATATCACAACGATAGAAAATTATGAAAAAAGAATTCCGATCGCAAGAAATAATTTCAAACGGGCAGGGAAAGAAGAACAGATCACCCTGATCGAAGGGGATGCCCTGGAAGTGATGGAGACACTGGAAGGCCCGTATGATTTTATTTTTATGGATGCGGCTAAGGGACAGTATATCCACTATATGCCGGAGGCAGTGAGACTGCTTTCGGATGGTGGCATCTTAATGTCGGATAATGTATTACAGGATGGAGATATCATTGAATCCCGGTTCGCGGTTGAACGGAGAAACCGTACGATCCACAGCCGGATGAGGGATTATCTCTATGAATTAAAACACAGTGATGTGCTGGAGACATCGATCATCCCACTGGGAGACGGTGTGGCACTCAGCATTAAGAAGAAAAAAGAAGAGAAGGAGAATCGATAAGATGAGAAACAGACATCCAGAATTACTGATTCCTGCAAGCAGTCTGGAAGTGTTGAAGACTGCGGTTATGTTTGGTGCAGATGCAGTATATATCGGAGGAGAAGCGTTCGGACTTCGTGCAAAGGCAAAAAACTTCTCCATGGAAGACATGAAAGAAGGAGTGCGGTTTGCACATGACCATGGCGCAAGAGTCCATGTCACCGTGAATATTCTTGCACACAATGATGACCTGGAGGGAGCAGCAGAGTATTTAAAAGAACTGAAAGAAATCGGTCCGGACGCCCTGATCATTGCAGACCCGGCAATCTTTATGCTTGCCAAAGAGATCTGCCCGGAGATTGAAAGACACGTCAGCACGCAGGCAAATAATACCAACTACGGTACATTTAACTTCTGGTGGAACCTGGGAGCAAAACGTGTGGTAACAGCCAGAGAGCTTTCGTTAAAAGAGATCAAAGAGATCCGTGCACATATCCCGGAAGAGATGGAGATTGAAAGCTTTATCCACGGGGCAATGTGTATCTCTTATTCCGGAAGATGTCTCTTGAGTAATTTCTTCACAGGAAGAGATGCCAATCAGGGAGCCTGTACACATCCGTGCCGCTGGAAATATTCCGTGGTAGAAGAGACGAGACCGGGCGAATATATGCCGGTATATGAGAATGAAAGAGGTACCTACATTTTCAACTCTAAGGATCTGTGTATGATCGAGCACATTCCGGAGATGATCGATGCCGGAATCGACAGCTTTAAGATCGAAGGACGTATGAAGACGGCCCTGTATGTGGCAACAGTTGCGAGAACGTACCGTAAGGCAATTGATGATTATCTGGAAGATCCGAAGAAATATGAGGCAAATATGCCGTGGTACAAGGATCAGATTTCAAATTGTACCTATCGTCAGTTCACGACAGGATTTTATTTTGGAAAACCAAGTGAAGAAAGCCAGATTTATGACAGTAATACGTATATCAGAGAGTACACATATCTTGGCATCATAGGAGAGATTAAAGACGGACTGTACAGGATTGAACAGCGAAATAAATTCTCGGTAGGCGAAGTGATTGAGATCATGAAACCGGACGGACAGAATGTAGAAGCAACTGTAGAAAAAATCATAGATGAGGATGGAAATGAACAGGAAAGTGCACCACATCCGAAACAGGTGCTTTATGTGGCACTCAGTGCAGATGCATCGGTATATGATATTTTAAGAAGAGCAGAAAAAGAAACAGAATAATCTTATGGAAAAGAAGACAGTGATTCAGTGCAAAAATGGAAAAGCACAGAATCACTGTTTTTTGCATAGAATATAATAAAACTGCCGGGGAGGGAGCCGCTGTATTGAAATCATTTCCCCAACCCCTCACAGCAGCAGAAGAAAAGTATTATGTGCAAAAATATACAGAGGGTGATCTGGAAGCAAAGCATATTTTGATAGAAAGAAATCTGAGGCTGGTTGCCCATATTGTAAAAAAATATCAGCCTCCGCCGGAGGAAATGGAAGATCTTCTGTCTATTGGGACAATAGGACTTATGAAAGCTGTTGTTACGTTTGATCCGGAAAAAAGTGCAAGACTTGCAACATATGCAGCTCGTTGTATAGAAAATGAATTATTGATGCATTTCCGCGGAAAGAAAAAATCGTCAAAAGAAGTCTCTTTGTATGAACCGATCGGAACAGACAGGGAGGGAAATGAGATACAGCTATTTGATGTGATCGAGATGGGAGAAGAAGATGTTCATCACAGGCTCGAAAAAAAAGAAGATGTCATACGATTATATCAGAAAGTTGAGTCAGAACTGTCTGCAAGAGAACGCATAGTATTGAAATTGCGGTATGGATTATATAATGAAGAAGAATATACACAGCGCGAAATCGCCAAAATGTTGGGAATTTCAAGATCATATGTTTCAAGGATTGAGAAGAGCGCAATTGAAAAACTGAGAGCCTTTTTTCCTTCTTAGAAAAGTCTTTAAGAAATCTTTAGAATTATATGGCAATTATTTTAAGAATCAAAGTCTATACTTAACACCATAAGAAAGAGACATATCAGAAGGTATGTGAGAAAGGGTGGCAGTTATGAAAGTACTGGTGTTAAGTGGAAGATTTGGAATGGGACATGAAATGGCAGCCAATGCAATCTGTGAACAGTTCCGTAAGCTTGATAAAGATACAGAAATTGTAAAAAAAGATCTCCTGGAAGAATTATATCCACATATCAGCAAACTTATTTTTGGAGGATTTCGTCTGATGGTGGAGCATTGCCACGGAATATATAACTTTATTTATAAAATGTCTGGAAAAATGAAAGTAGAAATGCAGCCGAGAGGAGCTGCGATTTATAAAAAGTTAAAGAAAATCATGGAAAAGGAACAGCCGGATGTTATTGTCTGTACACATCCGATGTGTGTAAAGGCAATTGCATCATATAAAGAAAAGACTGGACTTTCGACACCGCTGGTTACATGTATTACAGATATCAGCATGCATCCGGAATGGAAAGCAGATCAGACTGATCTGTATCTGGCACCTACCAGGGAGATTAAGGAGCATCTGATCTGTGAAGGTACAAAAGCAGAGAATATTCTTATAACAGGAATTCCTGTACGTCAGCAGTTCTTGAATATGGACAGGAATCATCTGGAAAATGAAAAAAAAGTTCGCAGAGTTCTTGTAATGGGAGGCGGACTTGGCCTCATGCCAGATTTGAGAAGATTACTGGGAAAATTGCATAGTATGCAATCTGTTCAGACCATTGTTATTACGGGAAAGAATCATAAAATGTACGAAGAATGGGTGAACCGGTATGAGGATGTCAAAGTACTGGGATATACAGAAAATATCAGTAAATATATGCGGTGGGCAGATCTTGTGATCACGTTGTTTGAAATTCTTCACAGTCAGGTACCGTTATTTGTGATTCATCCATTTCTGGAGCAGGAAATGAACAATGCAAGGTATGCGGCAGAAAAAGGATTTGCAAAAGTGGTATGGGGAAAACACGAGGATTATGTCCCGGAACTGGAAAAACTTCTGAATGACAGAAAACTTCTGAAACAGATGGATGAGAATGTAAGACATGCCCGGAAGGAAATGATAGATGTTTCTCTGGATAAGGCGGTAGAGATCATGGAAGAGAGGATGACGGCATAATGAAGAAAGCAGTAAAGGCAGGAATTATAGGTGCAGGAGCACTTGGATATAGTATCATTCCAACATATCTGATGAAGTACCACTGGATTATCAGAGACAAAAAGATGGCGAAAAAAGAAGAAAAGGTTTTATATCTGACATTTGACGACGGACCTGATACCGTATATACGAACAAATTACTGGATCTTCTGGATCAGGAACAGGTTCCGGCAACCTTTTTCATGGTAGCGGAAGCTGCACAGGGACATCCGGATATTGTGAAACGGATGAAAAAAAGTGGATATTCGATAGGAATACATTCTTTGAGTCATCAAAGTGCAATGCTGTTCGGACCTGGAAGGACGAAAAGGGATCTGAAAGAATCCAGGAAGATTATGGGAAAAATGGGAATTGACGTAAAAGAATACAGACCACCATGGGGACATTTGAACCTGATGAGTTTATACTGCATCAGGAAAATGCATTTACAACTGATTTTTTGGGATGTAATGGCGCAGGACTGGTCTGCAAAGGAGACGGCAGACAGTATCTACAATAAAATTCTTAGACGTGTATTTCCGGGAGCAGTGATATGCCTGCATGATGGAAGAGGAGAAAATGGTGCACCGGGAAGAACAATTGAAGCACTGAAAAAAGCAATTCCAATGTTAAAGGCACAAGGATATGAATTTAGAAGGATTGAAGAAAAGTATGAAACAGCAGGAAGGTCAGAGATCAGTTAAAAAATATATTGTGTTATTTATATTGCTGGTGCTCGTAGTCATATTTATTGTATTGAAGGGTGCGGATATAGAATCTGTATGGAATGCAATGAAAAATGCGGATCCGAAATGGCTGACGGCAGGCCTTGGTCTGGCAGCAGTGTTTAATATTGCAGAAGGTATTAATCTGAGAAAAGTTTTAGTATCTTTTGGATATCGGGTAAGCTTTAAAGAGGCTATGAAATATGCATATATTGGCTATTTCTTCAGTTCGGTAACACCATCGGCGACCGGAGGACAGCCATTGCAGCTATATGCGATGAGCAAAGATAAGATCCACGTGGCACATGGAACGATGGCACTTTTAACAGAGCTTACGAGTTTTCAGATTGCAGCATTTCTGATGGAAAACATTGCAGCGTTCTGGATTCTGACAGGAAGAATACACCTGAATAAAATTATGCTGATACTGGTATTGGTTGGTTATATTATGAATCTGGTTTTTATTGCCGCACTGATGATCGTGATCGTATCTGACAGACTGAAAAGAAAAATCGTAAAAGGGATTCGCTTTTTGGTTATGAAACTTCCATTTAGACATAAAGAGAAAATGGAAAGTAAAATCAATGATATATTACACGATTTTGAAAATTGCAAAGATTTTTTTAAAAAAGATCCAAACCTTACATTACAGGTAATTGGGGTGAGCCTGGTACAGATTATCTGCTGGTTCAGCGTTCCGTGGGCAGTATATCATGCAATGGGAGAAGCAGGCAGTACATTTGGAAGTCTTTTTTTACATCAGATTATATTATATATGACAACAGCGCTTCTTCCGTTTCCGGGAGCGGAAGGAATCAGTGAATTTTCTTTTGTAAAATTATTTGCCGGTATGTTTTCTTCGGTACCGGTTGCTGCTGTAGTATTGGTGAATCGTGGGATCAGTTTTTACTTCCTGTTGATCTTAAGTGGAATACTTGGTGTGGTGTTAGGACGTTTTAATGGAAGAAGTGCAGATCAAAGTGGAACGAAATACAAACTGCAACAGGAAACAGAAAATGGAACTGGAAAAATATTGACATAACAGAAAGAATAGGATATGATGATTGCACATTTAACGAAGATGAGGAATCATATATTCTGTTCTTTTTTCGTTTTATCCTATGCAGCAATGCGATGAGCAGCTGCTTCTTTAACGGCTATTTCGGCCGGAATATCAATTGTAAATTTAATTTAATAAGCTTGTACCGAAAAAAGCCGGGTGCAGGAATCACGATCGAACCTGGTGGATACGGATACAGAAAGGAGTATGTAGATGTCGTTTTGTACAGTTTTATCTGCAGCTGTTCAGGGACTGAGTGTAGAGATGATCAGAGTGGAGGCTGATGTCAGTAACGGACTTCCGATGTTTCACATGGTAGGATATCTGTCTTCGGAAGTAAAAGAAGCATCAGAGAGAGTGCGTACAGCAATTCGCAATTCGGGAATGAAATTACCGGCTAAGAAGATTATTGTGAATCTGGCTCCGGCAACAGTTAGAAAAAGGGGAGCGTCGTTTGATCTGCCGATTGCACTGGCGGTTCTGGCAGCAATGAATTATGTACCGGAAGAGGCACTAAAAGGTGTGGCAGTGATTGGTGAGGTGAGTCTGGAGGGGAAAATAAGAGGTGTGTCAGGTGTGCTGCCAATCGTTATGGAAGCTAAGAATCAGGGCTGTACTGCCTGTATTTTGCCGGAAGAAAATGAAATAGAAGGCAGGCTTGTGAGCGGGATAAAGATTCTTCCCGCTGATAATCTGGAAAAACTCTGCGCATATCTGAACGGAGATGAAAAAGAGATACATAGAAAAAAACAGGGAAGGTCCTCCGCACAAAGAAATATTTTCGAAAATAAAGAAGAGGATTTTTCAGACATATGTGGTCAAAATGCGGTGAAGAGGGCAGCGGAGATTGCCGTGGCGGGAGGACATAATTTATTGATGGCAGGACCGCCGGGATCCGGCAAGTCGATGATTGCAAGAAGGATTGCGACGATTTTACCGGAATTGTCATTGGAGGAGAGCCTGGAGATTACCAGAATATACAGTGTACTTGGAATGATAGATAAAGAGCAGCCTTTGATCACCAGGCGCCCGTTTCGAAGTGTTCATCATACCATAACGAAGACTGCATTAGTTGGAGGTGGAATGACACCAAGACCGGGAGAAATCAGTATGGCTCACGGAGGTGTGTTATTTTTGGATGAACTGGCAGAGTTTCCGAGAAATGTACTGGAAGTGTTGAGACAGCCTTTGGAGGAACATCAGATACATATTGCCAGAAATTATGGAAATTTTACATTTCCGGCAGAATTTATGCTGGTAGCAGCCATGAATCCGTGCCCATGCGGTAATTATCCGGATATGCAGAAATGTTCATGTACGCCGTCACAGATTCAGAAATATCTTGGAAAGATAAGTCAGCCATTTCTGGATCGTATGGATCTGTGTATTGAGACACCGAAAGTGGAGTACCGGGAACTGGATATAGAAAGGATAGGAAAAAAAGAGGAGGAATCATCGGAGGTAATACGAAGCAGAGTAGTAGAAGCAAGAAAATTACAGAAAAAAAGATATGAGGGAACGCAAATCCGTACAAACTCTATGCTTGGACCGGGAGAAATCAGGACCTATATTCCATTAGGCAGTGCGGAAAGAAAGTTGATGGAGAAGGCATTTGAAAGGATGGGGCTGACAGCGAGAACATATCATAAGATTTTACGAGTTGCAAGAACGATCGCTGATTTGGATTACAGTGAAAAAGTGACGGAGAAGCATTTAAAAGAGGCAATCGCTTATCGGTCGTTGGATAAAAAATATTGGGGACGTTAAGAAAGGAGAAAAGCAGATGATCTACGAATACTGGCTGGCAGGAATAAAAGAGATTACAGATCTGAAGAAGCAAAAACTAAGAGAGGTATATGGATCTGGAAAAGCCATATATTATATAGAAGAAACTAAGTTAGATAAACTGCGCTTTCTAAACGAGAAGGATGTGGCGATATTAAAGAATGCAAAAAAAGATACAGAACTTGAAGAAAAATGGAGAAGGACAGAAGAAAAAAGAATACAGTTTATTCCGTACTTTTTAAAGACGTATCCGGAAAAACTGAAATATATTACCGATCCTCCGTATGCATTATATGTACTCGGACAACTTCCGGATGAAAAAAGAAAAAGTGCGGCGATTGTAGGGGCGAGAAACTGTACGGCGTATGGTGAACAGATGGCATTACAATATGGAAAAAGCCTTGCAGAAGCAGGAATACAGATAATAAGTGGTATGGCAAGAGGAATTGACGGTGCAGGACAAAGAGGAGCGTTAAATAGCAGTTGGGCTAAAGAAAGTGGTGTGACATATGCGGTACTTGGATGCGGAGTGGATGTCTGTTATCCAAGAGAGAATATAGGATTGTATATGGATATACAGGAAAAAGGAGGAATAGTATCCGAATTTTCACCAGGAACCCAGCCGTATGCGTGGAATTTTCCAAGAAGAAATCGAATCATCAGTGCGCTGGCGGACTGGATACTTATTATGGAAGCAAAAGAAAGGAGCGGATCATTGATTACTGCGGATCTTGCACTGGAGCAGGGAAAGGATGTATATGCTCTTCCGGGACCGGTAAACAGTGTGTTAAGTCAGGGGTGTCACAGACTGATCAGGCAGGGAGCGGGGATATTGATTACCCCGGAAGAATTGATGGATGAATGGAACATTAATCCGGTGGAAATCGGGCAAAAAGGAAACAAAAGTGAAAAAATGCTTGAAAGTCCTGAGTTTATGGTGTATAGTTGTCTCGATTTGTTCCCGAAAGGGACAGATCAGCTGATGAAAGAAACAGGACTTTCGGTTACAGAGTTAATGGAAAGACTGATCACGTTAGAATTAAATGGATATGTAAAGGAAGTATCCAGAAATTATTATATAAGGCTGCAGTAAAGATACAGCCGCTATTATGGAGGAAATTATGGCACGCTATCTGGTAATCGTGGAGTCACCTGCGAAGGTGAAAACAATTAAAAAGTTTTTAGGAAGTAATTATGTAGTGACCGCATCGAATGGTCACGTAAGAGATATGCCCAAGAGCCAGATGGGTATCGATATTGAAAATGATTATGAACCAAAATATATAACGATCAGAGGAAAGGGAGAAATCCTTGCAAAGCTTCGCAAGGAAGTGAAGAAAGCTGACAAGATTTATCTGGCAACTGACCCGGACCGTGAAGGAGAAGCAATATCCTGGCATCTGAGTAAAGCGTTAAAATTGGAGGATAAAAAATTTTATCGAATCAGTTTTAATGAGATTACCAAGAATGCAGTAAAAGCGTCGCTTAAGAATCCAAGAGAGATAGACATGGATCTGGTAGATGCACAGCAGGCACGTCGTGTCCTGGACAGAATTGTAGGCTACAAGATCAGTCCGCTTTTGTGGGCAAAGGTTAAGAGGGGATTAAGTGCCGGCCGTGTACAGTCTGTTGCACTTCGAATTATTGCAGACAGAGAAGAGGAGATAGATGCATTTATACCGGAAGAGTATTGGACACTTGATGCGAATCTGAAAGTGAAAGGCGAAAGAAAACTTCTTACGGCTAAATTCTATGGAACAGAGAAAAATAAGGTGACGATTTCATCAAAGGAAGAACTGGATGCAATTGTCAAAGAAGTAGAGAATGCAGATTATTCTGTTGCAGACATAAAAAAAGGAGAAAGAACAAAGAAAGCACCGGTACCTTTTACAACCAGTACACTTCAGCAGGAAGCGTCTAAAGCGCTGAATTTTGCGACGGCTAAGACAATGCGTATTGCGCAGCAGTTATATGAAGGTGTTGACATCAAGGGCAGTGGAACGGTAGGTCTGATCACATATCTGCGTACTGATTCTACCCGTATTTCAGAGGAAGCAGATGCAGCAGTAAGAGAATATATCAAAGAAGGATTCGGAGAAGAATATGTAGCGGAGGGTGATGCAAAGAAGACTTCTGATAAGAAAATCATCCAGGATGCGCATGAGGCGATTCGTCCGACTGATGTAACCAGAACTCCGGCAGCAGTGAAAGAATTCCTGAGCAGGGATCAGTTCCGTCTGTATCAGCTTGTGTGGAAACGCTTTATCGCCAGCAGAATGCAACCGGCGAGATATGAGACCACTTCTGTTAAGATTGCAGCAGGACAGTACCGTTTTACTGTTGCCGCATCCAAAGTTTCATTTGAAGGTTTCAAAAGTGTGTACACAGAAGCGGGAGAGGCAAAAGAAGAGAACAATGTATTATTAAAAGGTCTCGATATGGATTCGGTTCTTACGAAGGAAAGCCTTGATACGAAGCAGCACTTTACGCAGCCGCCGGCTCATTATACAGAAGCAACACTGGTTAAGACACTGGAAGAACTCGGAATCGGCCGTCCAAGTACTTATGCGCCGACAATTTCCACAATTATTGCAAGACGTTATGTGGCCAAAGAAAATAAAAATCTCTATCTGACTGAGATTGGAGAAGTTGTAAATCATATTATGAAGCAGTCATTCCCAAGTATTGTAGATGTGAACTTTACAGCTAATATGGAAAGTCTTCTTGATGGAGTCGCAGAAGGCAAAGTCAGATGGAAAACAATTATTGAAAACTTCTATCCAGATCTGGAAGCAGCAGTAGAAAAAGCTGAAAAAGAACTGGAACAGGTGAAAATAGAAGATGAAGTTACAGATGTAATCTGTGAACAATGTGGACGTAATATGGTAGTGAAGTATGGTCCGCATGGAAAATTCCTGGCTTGTCCAGGATTCCCGGATTGCCGTAACACCAAACCATATCTGGAAAAAATAGGAGTACCATGCCCAATCTGCGGAAAAGACGTTGTAATCCGTAAAACGAAAAAAGGAAGAAGATATTACGGATGTGAAGATAATCCGGAATGTGAATTTATGTCATGGCAGAAGCCATCAACAAAAAAATGCCCGAGATGTGGCGCATATATGCTTGAAAAGGGAAATAAACTGGTCTGCAGTGATGAACAGTGTGGATATGTAGAAAATATTGAAAATACTAAGGAAAATTAGGAAAATTCGTTGAATGTTTCAGAATTGTATGATAATATACATTCATAAGGATGGAGGAATGTAAATGGGCGTACAATTGTTGGATAAAACCAGAAAAATCAACAAATTACTGCATAACAACAGTTCGAGCAAAGTCGTATTTAACGATATCTGTGAAGTCCTTACAGAGATTCTGGATTCGAACGTATTGGTGATCAGTAAAAAAGGAAAAGTGCTTGGCGGAAGCAAATGTGAAGGTGTGCCTTACATTACCGAATTGATCGAGAGAGAGATCGGAAAGCATGTAGATGATATGCTGAATGAGCGCCTGCTTAGTATCTTATCAACAAAAGAAAATGTAAATCTTCAGACACTTGGATTTTCCGAAGAAACTGTCAAAGGTTACCAGGCGATCATTACACCTATTGACATTGCCGGAGAACGACTTGGAACACTTTTTATTTATAAAAAAGATAAGGTGTATGAAATTGATGACATTATTCTGAGCGAATATGGAACGACGGTCGTTGGCCTTGAGATGTTAAGATCCGTGAATGAAGAAAGTGCAGAAGAGACCAGAAAAGAGCATATTGTACAGTCTGCGATCAGCACATTGTCTTATTCGGAACTGGAGGCGATCATTCATATATTTGATGAACTGGATGGAGCCGAAGGAATCCTTGTTGCAAGTAAGATTGCAGATCGAGTAGGAATTACAAGATCCGTTATTGTAAATGCTCTTAGAAAATTCGAAAGTGCAGGGGTAATAGAATCCCGCTCTTCGGGAATGAAAGGAACGTATATTAAAGTAATCAATGATTACGTATTTACTGAACTGGACCGCATTAAAGCAGAACGTACAAAATAATAAGAATTATAAAGGGTATCGGGCGACTGATACCCTTTTCATACTATAAAAGGAGGATACAGGCAGTGGGATATGAAGGATGTACAGCAAAACTCCGAATGGAACGTGTGATTCTGGAGGACAGTTTTTTTGATGAAACGGAATATTTATGTAAGATCATAGCATATGATGAGGAAGAAGAAACGTTGTATCTGGTATCTGAAGAAGCGGAACTTACATCATATTCATTGGATGGTATTTATGAATGCAGCATTGAGAATTTAGAAGATCCGGTGATATGTAAAGGAATTATAAAAGAACGTTACTGGAATAAGGCTGGAAAAGTGATGAAATTCAAAATACAAAACGGATTTTATAAAAAACTTCTAAACTAAATAGAAAGTGTGTTGACAAACCAAAAAGAGAGTGCTATTTTATATCTAGAATCTTTCAGCACTCTCTTTTGTTGAGTGCTAATAATACAGAAAATGATTTAAGGAGGAATAGATATGAAGTTAGTACCATTAGGTGACAGAGTTGTATTAAAACAGTGTGTAGCAGAGGAGACTACAAAGTCAGGAATCGTGATCCCTGGACAGTCCAAAGAAAAACCACAGCAGGCAGAGGTTATCGCTGTAGGACCAGGCGGAATGGTAAATGGAAAAGAAGTTGAGATGCACGTTACAGCAGGTCAGCAGGTAATTTATTCCAAATATGCAGGAACAAATGTTGAGATCGATGACGAAGAATACATCATCGTAAAACAAGATGATATTTTAGCCATCTGTGAGTAATTAAGCAAATCATTTATATATTTCAGGAGGTAGATACCAATGGCAAAAGAAATTAAATATGGTGCAGAAGCAAGAAGAGCTTTGGAAGAAGGCGTTAATAAACTTGCTGATACAGTAAGAGTAACAATCGGACCAAAAGGACGTAATGTAGTTCTGGATAAATCATTCGGAGCACCACTGATCACAAATGATGGTGTTACAATTGCAAAAGAGATCGAACTGGAAGACAGATTTGAGAACATGGGAGCACAGCTGATTAAAGAAGTCGCTTCCAAGACAAATGATGTAGCCGGAGACGGTACTACAACAGCAACCGTACTTGCACAGGCAATGGTTCATGAAGGTATGAAGAACCTGGAAGCAGGAGCTAACCCAATCATTCTTCGTAAAGGAATGAAGAAAGCTACAGATGTGGCTGTTGAAGCAATTGCAAAGATGTCAAGCAAAGTAAAAGACAAAGACCAGATTGCAAAAGTAGCAGCAATCTCAGCAGGTGATGCTGAAGTCGGACAGATGGTAGCAGACGCTATGGAAAAAGTATCTAATGACGGAGTCATCACAATTGAAGAATCTAAAACTATGAAGACAGAGCTGGACCTTGTAGAAGGGATGCAGTTTGACCGCGGATATGTATCTGCATATATGGCAACAGACATGGACAAAATGGAGGCTAATCTGGATGATCCATATATCCTGATCACAGATAAGAAGATTTCTAACATTCAGGAAATCCTTCCACTTTTGGAGCAGATCGTTCAGGCGGGAGCAAGACTTCTTATCATTGCAGAGGATATCGAAGGAGAAGCTCTTACAACACTGATCGTTAATAAACTGCGTGGAACATTCAATGTTGTTGCAGTTAAAGCACCTGGATATGGCGACAGAAGAAAAGAGATGTTAAAAGACATCGCTACACTGACAGGTGGTCAGGTAATTTCAGAAGAGCTTGGCATGGAACTGAAAGATACAACTATGGATCAGCTTGGACGCGCAAAATCTGTAAAAGTACAGAAAGAAAATACAGTCATCGTTGATGGCATGGGAGACAAGAATGCAATCGCAGATCGTGTTGCACAGATCAAGGCTCAGATCGAAGAGACAACATCTGATTTCGATAGAGAAAAACTGCAGGAAAGACTTGCAAAACTTGCAGGCGGAGTAGCTGTTATCCGTGTCGGAGCAGCAACAGAGACTGAGATGAAAGAAGCAAAACTTCGTATGGAAGATGCTCTGAATGCTACAAGAGCAGCAGTAGAAGAAGGCATCATTTCCGGTGGTGGATCAGCTTATATCCATGCATCAAAAGCAGTTGCTAAGGCAATTGAAGAACTGGAAGGCGATGAGAAGACAGGTGCCAAAGTTGTACTGAAAGCCCTGGAAGCTCCGTTATTCCACATTTCTGCAAATGCAGGACTCGAAGGTGCTGTTATTATTAACAAAGTAAGAGAGTCAGAAGTCGGAACAGGATTTGATGCCCTGACAGAACAGTATGTAGATATGGTTGAAAACGGAATTCTTGATCCGGCAAAGGTTACAAGAAGTGCGCTTCAGAATGCAACATCTGTTGCTTCTACACTCCTTACAACAGAGTCTGTTGTGGCTGATATCAAAGAAGATGCACCAGCTGTGCCGGCAGGAAATCCGGGCATGGGTATGATGTAAATCATAAACGGTATATATATTAAATTTTTGAGAACTCCTCGTCAGAGGAGTTTTCTTTTTACTGTCAGGTGTGCTACAATAGACATAGCTTAAAGCAGACTTGGAGGAAAGAAAAATGGATGATTTTTACACAGAGCAGCTGATAAAAAAACAGGCGGACTCAAAGGATACACTTAAGAAAGTGGGACTGATAGCATTAACTGTTGTGTCAGTGCTTTTGGTTTTTGTTATACCGGTGGGAATTATATTACCGGTTGTGATGATCGTGATCGATGTGCTGATGTTCCGCAATCTGAATGTGGAGTATGAGTATGTATTTGTAAATGGTGATCTTGATATTGACAAAATCATGAATAAGGCCAGAAGAAAAAGGATGTTTTCTGTAGATGCAGATCAGATGGAACTTCTGGCACCGGTCGGGGCGGTAGAATTAATGCAGTATAAAAAGATTAAAACATATGATTACACATCTGGAAAAAAAGATGAGAAAATTTATGCGCTGATCGCTTCAAATAAAGGCGAAGTGTGCAAGGTTTTGTTCGAACCAAATGAGACAATTGTTGAAGGATTCTTTGTTAAAGCACCTAGAAAAGTAATCAGAAAGTAATCAGAAAATTAATCAAAAACTGAAAAAAATATTGTATTAAAATAAAAACATTTCAAAAGATGTTGACAAATGTAGGTGTGATTCGCTAAGATAGCTGTTAAATATGAATAAACAAAAGAAAGAGAGGTTCAAATCATGGGAAAGATAATTGGAGAAGGTATTACATTTGATGATGTGCTTTTGGTTCCGTCATATTCAGAAGTAATTCCGAACCAGGTAGATTTATCTACTTACCTGACTAAAAAAATTAAGTTAAACATTCCGATGATGAGTGCTGGAATGGATACCGTTACAGAGCACCGCATGGCAATTGCAATGGCCAGACAGGGGGGCATCGGAATTATCCATAAAAATATGTCAATCGAACAGCAGGCAGAAGAAGTGGACAAGGTAAAGCGTTCCGAGAATGGCGTCATTACAGATCCATTTTACTTGTCACCGGATAACACACTGGAAGATGCGAATAACCTGATGGCGAAATTCAGAATTTCAGGTGTGCCGATCACTGAAGGAAAGAAATTAGTTGGTATTATTACAAACCGTGATTTGAAATTTGAAGAGGATTTCTCTAAAAAGATCAGAGAATCGATGACTTCCGAAGGACTTATTACAGCACCGGAGGGAATCACATTGGAAGACGCAAAGAAGATTCTTGCAAAAGCAAGAAAAGAAAAGCTTCCGATCGTAGATAAAGATTTCAATCTGAAAGGTCTTATTACGATTAAAGATATTGAAAAACAGATTAAATATCCGTTATCTGCAAAAGATGCTCAGGGACGTCTCCTTTGTGGAGCAGCAATCGGAATCACAGCAAATTGCCTTGAAAGAGCACAGGCACTGGTAGATGCAAAGGTTGATGTGGTTGTTCTTGATTCGGCTCATGGACATTCAGCAAACGTGCTTCATACAGTAGACATGATCAAGAGTAAATTCCCTGATCTGCAGGTGATCGCAGGTAATGTTGCTACAGGAGCTGCAACAGAGGATCTGATCAAAGCTGGTGTCGATGCTGTAAAAGTTGGAATCGGACCTGGATCAATCTGTACAACACGTATTATCGCAGGTATCGGTGTTCCTCAGATTACAGCGGTTATGGATTGCTACGAAGCAGCAGATAAATACGGAATTCCAATCATTGCAGATGGAGGAATTAAGTATTCAGGAGATATGACAAAGGCAATCGCAGCCGGAGCAAATGTATGTATGATGGGAAGTATCTTTGCAGGATGTGATGAGAGCCCGGGAACATTCGAATTATTCCAGGGTAGAAAATATAAAGTATATCGTGGTATGGGATCTATCGCAGCAATGGAGAATGGAAGCAAAGACCGTTACTTCCAGACAGATGCGAAGAAGCTGGTTCCGGAAGGTGTAGAAGGACGAGTTGCTTATAAAGGAAGCGTTGAAGATACAGTATTCCAGTTGATGGGAGGCCTTCGTTCCGGTATGGGATATTGCGGAGCAGCGACAATTGAAGATCTGAAACAGACAGGTAAATTCGTAAAGATTTCTTCTGCTTCATTAAAAGAAAGTCATCCACATGATATTCACATTACAAAAGAAGCACCAAACTACAGTGTAGATGAATAAAGAAAGATTAAGGCGTCGTGAAAACGGCGCCTTTTTAACTACATATTTGAAAAAATTGGAAAGATCTGGCATATAAAAAATATAATAAAATTTTCTTTGCATCAAGGTTTTCAGCGGTGAATATATAGAGTATAATAAGATTTAGATAGTGTACTTGGTATATAAATGAGAATAATAAATATACAAGTAATATTAAAAAATATAAAGAAAAAAGGAGATACCTGGACATGAAAAAAGAATTTGGAGCAACAAAGAACGGGGAAAAAGCAAGCTGTTATGTACTGAAAAACAGCAAAGGAATGGAGGCAGTGGTATCAGATTTTGGAGCTTCTTTACTGAAACTTTATGTACCGGATAAAGATGGAAAGACGCAGGATGTTGTGCTTGGATATGAGACACTGGAGGATTACGAGAATGGAGGAGATTCTCTGGGGGCTACAGTAGGCCGTGTGGCAAACCGTATTGGAATGGCCGAATTCGAACTGAACGGAAAGAAATATGAACTGACAAAGAACGATAATGGGAAAAATACACTTCATGGAGGAATTGATTTCTATAATAAAAGAATGTGGGATGTAAAAGAAGAGGATGATACACATGTGGTATTTGCACTTGTAAGTCCGGATGGGGATCAGGGATTCCCGGGAGAAGTGAAAATAGAGGTATCTTATACAATCACAGAAGAAAATGAATTAAAGATTCATTATCATGCAATTCCGGATCAGGATACTCTTCTGAATATGACAAATCACAGCTATTTTAACTTATCAGGACATGCTTCCGGAACGGCATGGAACGCAAAGGTGTGGATAGATGCAGATGCATTTACTGAAACAGATGCAGAACTGATTCCGACAGGAACGGTAGTTCCGGTAGAAGGAACACCGATGGATTTTAGAAAAGAGAAAGTCGTTGAAAAAGAAATCGGAGCAGATTATACACCACTGAAGCTGGCAGGCGGCTATGACCACAACTGGGTATTAAATGGAAAAGGATTCAGAAAAGCAGCCTCTGCTGAATCTGAAGAGACAGGTATTAAGATGGAAGTGTATACTGACCTTCCGGGAATACAGTTCTATTCCGGTAATTTCCTTGCAGGATCAAAAGGAAAAGAGGGAGCTGTGTATGAAAAAGGATATGGTATATGCTTTGAAACACAGTACTTCCCAGATGCCATTCATAAAGAAAATTTTGAATCTCCGATCACAAAGGCCGGAGAAGTATATGATACGACAACTGTATACAAATTCTGCTAATTTCATAAAAATATAAGAATCTCTTCAAAAGACATTTAAAAATGAATGATAAGATAGATGAAAGTGTACTATATATGGAGAGATAAAAAAGAGATAAAAATGAAACGAAGCAGGAAAAGAAAAAAGAATAAAACGCTGAGCCGTTCTAAAAAAGGATTGATTATTCTTATTATAATAACGGTTTTGCTTTGTGTGGTGACAACTTTAAAAAAACAGGAGCAGTCGAAAGAATATACGGAAAATAAAAGTGATTACATAGATTCCGTAAAGCCGGATATAGACGTAGAACTGCTGACACCGAATGAATATTCCCGGCCTGGGATTGCAACAAATAAGATTACCGGAATTGTGGTTCATTATACAGCGAATCCCGGTGCCACAGCTATGAATAACCGTGACTACTTCGAGGGACTGAAAGATAGCCACATTACGAAAGCAAGCAGCAACTTTGTTGTAGGACTGGAAGGAGAGATTGTTCAGTGTGTACCGACGTGGGAGATAGCATATGCTTCAAACAGCAGGAATATTGATACAGTATCAATTGAATGCTGTCACCCGGACGAGACGGGAATTTTTAATAAAAAGACATATCAATCCATGGTGGATCTTTGTGCATGGCTGTGTCTGAAATTTGATCTGGATGAAAATGATGTTATAAGACATTATGATGTGACCGGAAAGATTTGCCCTAAATATTTTGTGGAAAATGAGGATGCGTGGAGAAAGTTCAAAAGTGATATAGGAACAAAACTGAAAAAATTAGAGGAATATCAATAAATCTCCTTACTTTTATCACAGATTAAACACAATTGAGCTGTAAACTACAAGCATAAGATATGAAAGGGGCAATCAGATATGGAAAATCAATATAATTATTATACATCCGATCAGAATATGAATACAGAAAATTACAGCACGGGTGGAAACCAGGATCAAGGTCCGAAGAAAAAACACGGAAAGGGCGCCTCAAGATGGGCAAAAGTGGTATGTACAGGACTGGTTTTCGGAGTGGTTGCAAGTGCGGCATTTCAGACAAGTAATATTGTGGCTGGAAAAGTTTTGGGAACCACACAGACAACAAACAAAACTGCAAAAACAACAACGACAGCCAATAGTGCAAAACTGACAACATCTTCTAACAGTTCTTCGGGTACGGCTAATGTAACAGAGGTCGCAAAGAATGCAATGCCATCCATTGTTTCTATTACAAATATGAGCGTGCAGGAGGTACAGAATTTCTTCGGAGGTACACAGAAACAGAAAAGTGAGAGCGCGGGTTCAGGTATTATCGTAGGTCAGAATGATTCAGAATTATTGATTGTAACGAATAATCATGTTGTAGAAGGAAGCAGTACATTGACTGTAACATTTATAGATGAAGAAAGTGTAGAAGCTGATATTAAGGGAACGAATTCGGATAAAGACCTTGCGGTAGTAGCAGTTCCTTTAAGTAAGATCAAAGATTCAACGATGAATAAGATTGCGGTAGCAACCTTGGGTGATTCGGATAAAACCCAGGTGGGAGATCAGGTAATCGCAATTGGTAATGCGCTTGGATATGGACAGTCAGTAACAACCGGTATCGTATCCGCTAAAGAACGTACAATGGACAGCTATGACGGAAAACTTCTTCAGACAGATGCGGCTATTAATCCTGGAAACAGTGGTGGAGCACTTTTAAATGCGAACGGAGAAGTGATTGGTATTAATTCTGCAAAGATTGCAACCGAGACAGTAGAAGGAATCGGATATGCAATTCCTGTATCAGATGTAAGCGATCTGATTACGAATCTTATGAACCAGAAAACAAAAACAAAAGTTGCAGAATCCGAAAGAGGCTATATTGGAATTAAGGGTGTAGATGTAACATCAGACAGTGCTCAAATGTATAATATGCCGACGGGTGTATATGTATCAGAAGTTATTTCCGGTGGTGGTGCAGAAAAGGCTGGTATTACAAAAGGTGCTGTTATTACAGGAATTGAAGGAACAACAGTAGATGGAATGGATGCACTTCAGGAACAGCTTCAATATTATAAAGCCGGAGAAAAGGTAAAAATTACAGTTCAGACACAGAGCAAGAATGGCGAATATGAGAAAAAAGATGTTGAAGTAACATTAGGAAAACAATCTGAATAATTTGGATAAAAAATTGATATTTGCAAATTGATGTAGTATAATGTCAATGTATGTAAGATATACACAGCCGAAAGGTCTGAAAGCACAGTTTGAAATAATACACTATGGGGAGGGACAGATTCATATGAAGTGTCCAATATGTGGTCAGGAATTAAGACCAGGAAAAAAAGATCCGAATTATCTGTTGTGCTATAATTGCAAAAAGAAGTTCAAAATTCCACAAAGTGCTCACAAAGTACAGAAGAGAGCAGAAAAGCCGGAGCCTGAAGAGCAGAAGTATTCGAATATACCGCCGAAAGAGGTACGTGAAAAACGCGAACAGGAAATGCGAGATGCATATGATGAACTCCTTGCAGTAGGGGATGGAAGAAAGAAAAAGAAACCAACTCCAAAACCGCAGCGCAGAGAGGAATTAGAGGATGATTTTTATGATGATATTGAGGAAGAAGAAGAGAAGATGTCAAAAGCACCAATCATTATTCTTGCAATTGCTATCATCGTAGTAGCTGGATTAATTGCATTCATGCTGCTGAGATAATTAATTAAGGGAGTATACCGATAACGAATTATCTAAAATACTGACTTGGCAAATAGGCAGGTCAGTATTTTTTTGTGAGTATTTTATTTGGAAACATTAAAATGCAAAAGAACTTGTTCCTTATAAGAAAAGGAAGATTATGCAAAAGATAATTGTCAGAATTATCTGAATTGCAGAAAATGTAAAAACAATATTGACAATTCAAATCCCGTTGTGATATATTAGTCTAGCTGTCGCGAGAGACGAGGCCGTGAGGTAACAGAGTCAACGCAGAAGACAGTATTAGAGATATATAATAAATAGAAGATATGCATGAGTGGGAATGCAAGATTGTATATTAGATAGTTATATATTAGAGAAATGATTCGCTGTGAATTGTTTCGGAAGTTTCAGAATTGATACAAATCAATTTTGAAAAAAGAATAAAATAACAGTTGACAAACACAACTGCTTATGATATTCTAAATAAGCTGTCGCTTGAGACAAACGAAAGTTTGGCGGAAGGATAGCGGTCGAACAGCTGGAAAGCTGGTCGAAAAAAAGATTAAAAAAGTTCTTGACAAACGTCGATGAATATGATAATCTAAATAAGCTGTTTCAAACAGCAAAGACAAAGAACCTTGATAATTAAACAATAGACAACAACCCTGAAAATTCTAAAGAGAATTATTCAGAACAGACATTTAATGTCGAACC
>NZ_JAMOYX010000027.1:0-35583 GCF_023669465.1 Dorea sp. MB18-49 | reverse complement strand
AATATCTCCCAGACTGCATGATGTGGTACGGGCTGAACGATAAAAGCCGGTTCTTCTTGTGCGAATCAGGAGGAAGTATCGATGAAGAGGACGGCTGCTCCATGGTAGTATCCACGGAATTGACGCTAATCAAAGAACTGGATCTGCTGGATATCGCCGGCCACACCATGATGTACATGGTCGAGCACCCGCAAAGAAAATGGATCAGTACGGTGGGTGGAGTGATGATCACGAACGATGCTGCATATACAAAAACCGGTACACTGCTTGCAATAGCGAGAGGAGAAAGACCAATCGTATACGGGATTGAGGGAACGGCAGTCGGATGGATCCTTGAGAGTGAAGGAAACATTATAGCGGCCAAAGTTGGCGTAGTAGGGCAGAGCGGAATCAAACCGGGAGTAAAATATACGATCACAGCCAACCGGGAACTCGTGGAGGTGCAAGATGAAACGGAAAGCAATTGAGAAGATAGAACCAGCAAAGACCAGGAAAAAAGGGCATATCGCGACAGTCCAGACATTAGACGATATTGCAATCATTAATGTATTCAATGACAAGGTTCTGGCAGTGAGATACTGCATCAACTGCAAAACAGGAGAACACGAATATTGGACCGAAAAGAATGGCTGGAAGAAAGGAAAACTCATAACAGCAATAGAAGGAAACTGGTACGAATGGGTATGGATGAAACATGCCTATAAGTACCCAAAGATTGATACCGAGGAAGACAGGAAGAGATTATTAGATATCACTGCAGACAAATATTGCACAAATGATGTATGGAGCCGCATAGATCACATGGAATACAGTTACGATTACGACATCCGGCAGACTGCAGAACATAACAGAAGAGCGAAGATAAATAATTTCATGAACAAAGCACCGGTACTTCCTAAAGACGTAGATCAATGGTTTTTCGAACTGGCAGCAGGCAGGGACTACATGATTAAGAAAAAGAAGACGGAAAGCTTTGGATGTACAGCATGCGGAGGAAGATTCAGCAGATCGCGATTGACGCCAATAGACCCACTAAAAAAGAGAGTAAGCCATGATTGTAGTGTGAAATGCCCGTTATGCGGAAAAATTGTACAGGTAAAAACAAGAACAGATCATATCACAGCCCCCCCTGAGAGCTTATATAAACTTGATAAGATCGACGAAACGGCAAGTGTATTAAGAATTTTCCGTGTAGATATCGGATGGGAATATGCAAGACACTGGGTAACAATTGATGAAGAGATCCGGATTGTGATATATAAGCAGGAGCTTTTTAAGAGCAATAGGTATAATTACAAGATTTTTTACAATATCCCATGGGAAGGATGGCACAAAAGCAACAATCTGAACTACCGGGCAAGAGACGGCTATATGTACCCTGGGGATTACAGTGAAGTACTGAAAAACACAGTGTACAAGGATGCCATCAGGATCATAGAATTCCTGGCAGCAGCCGGTTGGAAATTAAACTACAACCGTCTGCTATCCGGAGTATATCAGGTAAAAGGTTACGCAGAAAAGATAGAATATCTGGCCAAAGGACGGTTCCGGAATCTTTTAAGAGAAACTGTTGCATGCACGGAATATCCGGGATGGAACATGGCATACTACGGACCATTAGACATAAGGGCAAAGAACATAAACAAAATGTTCTACATCAACGATCGGCAAAAAATCAACCGGATCCGTGACGAAAACGGTGGAAATGAAATGGTTCGCTGGATGCAATATTCAGACGAAACAGGAGAAAAGATACCGACAGAAACTCTGAGATGGCTGCTGAGATGCGGACTTGGGCCGGAGAATATTAGATATCATGCCGGAAAGTATCTGAGCACTACACAGCTGATGAATTACATCCGCCGGCAGCAGAAAGAACAGTATCCGGGATTCACAGAAGAAGCCGTTCTGGAACAATACAACGACTATCTGAGTATGTGCAAAGCATGCAACAAGAATATGAAGGACGAGCTTACATATCGACCGAGAGAGCTGAAAAGACGACATGATGAAATCGTGATCGATAAACAACAGATGGATATTCTGAAAGAAATGATGGCAAGCCAGGCAGAAAGAGAACAATATGCTCAGGAAATGCGGGAGAAATACCCGACAGCAGAGCAGACCTTACACGAGATTAAAGATCGATATGAGTACGAAAACGAAGAGTACAAGATCATCGTACCGGAATCACTAGTAGATATCGTAAAAGAAGGACGCGCCCTGCATCATTGCGCCGGCAGCAGTGAACGGTATTTTGATCGAATTGAAACAAGAGAAACCTATATCTGCTTCTTGAGAAGAAAAGAACAGGAAGGCGTGCCGTTCTACACGATTGAGGTAGAACCATCCGGAACGATCAGACAGCACAGGAGTTACATGGACGAAGAACCAGGTATCGAACAGATCAGAGATTTCCTGAAGGAATGGCAGAGGGTTCTAAAGAAACGATTGACAAAAGCAGATAGGGAGCTGGCTAAGATCAGCAAAGAAAAGCGGAATGCAAACATTGAAGACCTGAAAGCAAAGAATAATACAAGAGTCCTGCAGGGACTGGCAGAAGACTTCATGGATGCAGAAGAGATCGAAGAATTATTAGAAAAGGCGGTATAAGATGGACGAGCTTATAAATTATAACGGGTATGAAGAGTTCAAACAGGCAGTCAACAGAGTATTAAACAGAACGGTAGAGGACTTTGTCCTCACCGGCTATCTGCTGAAACAGGCGAGAGACACAGATATTCTGAAAGATTCTGGATATAACGATGTAAATGAATTTGCCTGGGGCGAATACAAACTGGATGCCTCACAGGTATCAAGGTATATAAGAGTCAACGATAAATTCTCAGAAGGTGGCTATTCTCCAAAGCTTCAGGAGCAGTACCAGGGGTTCGGCTATGCGAAACTAGCACTGATGCTGACGCTTCCGGAAGAAGTAGTGGAAGAACTAACACCAGCATACAGCAAAACAGAGATTCAGGCAGTAAAAGAGGAAATCGAAGAGGAAGAGAAAATCACGGATATCGAAGTAATCCTGGAAGGACAGAAGGAAGAACAGAAAGACCTCGGCAACCTGGAGAAAGCATTGCACCAGATATTCCGTGATGAACCGGAATTATATAAAACCATGCACGAAACAGTACGGACAACCTGCGGAACAAAATATCTGCAGGAAGTACTTGCACCGGACGGAGATAAGATTTACAGCACCCGAATCCAAGGAATTGGCCGAATCATGCTCTATATGCACGAATCCAAAGACATTACATTACATATGGTCCGGTCGGGAGATAAAGAGTTCTATTCATGGGACGATGCATTAAGCTACTGCACAATGATCACAGACAGTGAAGATGCGGAAAAGACCTGGGAAGAGATGTATGGAGAATCGTTCCCGAAAAAAGAAGAAATTGCACCGGTGCAACCGAAAAAGAGAAAAGAATCAAAGGTGGTAAAAGCGAAACGGAACAACGCGAAACCAGAACGATCGGGAACAAAACCAGCCGATTCACAAACAAACCAGCCAGATGCACCGACAAATAAAGAGGAAAACAATGAAGAAAAAGAAGAAAACGGTACACCTCGATCCGTTTCAATACCTGCAATGGAGAAAGAATCGAAAAAGACAGAAGAAGCTACGGAAGTAAAAACTGAGATTCCACAGGAAAAACATGATGAAACACAGATCCCGGGACAAACAGAATTGACGAAAGATTTCCCAGAGTATTGCCCACCAGATATGAATATTTCAGAAGAGCAACCGGAAGAAGTAAAAGGAGCATATGCCACCAGAAGAATATATATATCATCTGTCGATGCCGATACAGCAGCAGAATACATGGGAAAAGCCATGGAAAAGACAATTCGTAATATGCCGGGAGTAAGTTTCGGAGTCTTGACGAAGGAATTATTTTGGAAAGAATTCTTCGAAACCGAGGTTGATCGAAATGGAGCTGAGATCGAATGTGTGAATTAATGTTCCCGAAACCAACCAGGAAGAAAAAAAGAAAGCACCATCCAGCTCCGATCGTAGACACCGTAAAAGGCGAATGCTTCCTGTGCCGACTGGAAGGCATCCGCCGGCAGCAGTACACAGAAGAGCACCATGTATTCTACGGGGGAGGATTAAGACAGGTAAGCGAAGAGAATGGCTTCAAAGCCTACCTGTGTCCGGCTCATCACAAAGACGGACCGAGGGCAGTACATAACTGTAGAGAGACTAGGGAACTGCTATGCAGGATCTTTCAAGCCAAATACGAAGAAACTCATACACGGGAAGAGTTCGAAAGATTAATAGGACGGAACTATCTGGAAAGGAGCTGATATTTTGAAATTGCGATTCAATGTCTGGAAAGATTGGTATAAAAGGTGTTTGAACGGAAGGGCATACAAGATTATGGTGCTTTTAGGGTTGCGACACAGTCCTACATTTGAACGAAATCTAAGAATGGCCAGCTGTGGAAAGATTATTATACAAGGAGTTGAGGAAGAGGAATGATAGTTACAGATATTCTATTCAAAGCAAAATGTAAAGATAAAGACACGTGGGTAGAAGGATTCTATTTCAACATGCCGGACAAAACTCGCCACTATGAAGAAAGTTGGAGAAAAGATATTATACCGGTTGGATCATACATCGCAAGTCCGTCACCAGATGGCCTTGAGATACATGAGGTAGATCCAATTACGGTATGTATCTGGACGGGAATGGAAGATTGGAAAGGCAGGAAAATATGGGAACACGACATTATCGTGCCTGCAAAGAATCCAGAAGAAAAGATGGAAGTTGTATTTGGAAAGTTCAATCTTGTCACTAGCTCACTTTTCTGCCCGGTAGTTGAAGAAGTCACAGCCTGGCATTGTGTACCATATCCATTAGGAGCTACAGGAGAGAGACGTTGCAAATGCCCTAGAATACTAAAAGAATGCGATATAAAGATTTACAAGTATGAAGTAATCAAAAATGTATTTGACGATGAAAGGCGGGAAGAAAGTGAATAAGCAAGAATATGATCAGATAATAAAAACGGCGGCCGATTTGGAGCGTGGAGCAGAAGCGGAATGCAAAAAGGAAATTGAAAAGAGGCAGAAATATAAAGAGGGATACATGAAGGGGATAGAGGATCTCTTGGATAGTATCGAAGGAAAGGTTAAGGAATGATAAAAGGAAAAAGCAAAATGGAATTTGGAACAGGCGATATCCGAATGACGGCAGCATTGAGCGGTGGCATAGGAGCGTTGTGCTATATCACGCAGAAGCCACATGTAATAGGCGAAAGAGTTCCGGTTGAGGACAGCTGGAATGTGGATCAGGCAGAAGTTGTTATGACATTTACGAAAACAGAAAGCATAGATGTACTTATAGAGGAATTACAGGACGTAAAAGCGATGATGGACGGAAGTTACCCATTTGAGAAAACAAGAATCCGAGACGAAGAATTGAACTTTAATGCATTTATGCAGGCACAGGAGGATGATATAAATGGACTTCGTGAAAAGATTAGAACACTGGGTTATGAAATCCCGGAAGAAGGAATGCAGAAGTTGTTGCATATTCTGCGAATGGCGGGATATGTGTAAATGGGATGACAGAGAAGAGGAGGAATAACAAAATGAAAAGACGAAAGATAACAGGATTAATAGCATGCATAGTATTAATAGTGTGTCTGACAGGATGCGCAGAACTTGATTCAGCATTAAATGATCTGCAGGGGAATCTGACGGGGAATACATATACAATCAATACCTATGATAATTACGGAAATAAGATAATGACGACACAGGGAGAAAAGATCAATATCGAAGGGAATGCAGTAAAATCAACATCATATGATAGTGACGGATCTGTAATAACCGGATATGAGTTATCATCGGTGATCACAATCAACATTGATGGCAAAGAGATACAAAGCTGTGGAGATACCTGCATATTTGAGCAAAATGGATTAAATGCCGAGGTGAATTTTACGCAAGAAGATATCCAAAGCCAGTCGAGCGGAGCGATAACAGACAATACAATCATAGCCGGAATCGTTAATAAATATAAAAACTCTTTTGGAAAATCAAGGGTAGTAGTAATCAAGTCGCAATTAGGACAACCGATCACAGCATATTCAGGAGATAAGGTATATTGGAAAATTCCACAAGATCTTCCAAAGATGACCAAATTAATGATAGACGGCAAGGCATTATATATTCACAGAGCCAACTTCCAGATAATAGACAAGGAATTATTGAAGTAAGAAAGAGGCGGGAAATGACAAGAAAAGATATTCTTAAAAAATACGGATTCAGCTGGATGAGCAACGTCAACCTGAAGGAAGAGCTTTCGGAACAGGCGGCAGCAGAATTTGAAGATCTGATAAGAACCTTAAGTGACCATAACCGTGGACCGGAGCCACCAAAAGAAGGCTGGCAGAAACAGATGTACAACCAATTTATGAAAGAAACAGACAGGTGACAAAAATGGAGAAGATAACAGCATTCGTAATCACAGTTGCAACTATAATGCTGCTCTTCCCGTTATGCTATGCGTGGGGGAGAGAAATTATGGAATTACCAATCTGGGAGAAAGCTGTGGACGCATTAGAGAAAACAAAAGATCTGCTTAATAGGCTGATCGGGAACAGCGATAAATAAAATAGCTTGCACTTGCCGGTAATTGTATCACGACAGCAACCGGTTGATATAGATTCCCTCCGGCAAAAGCCGGATGGCAGCAGTCGGAGGAGAAAGGAGTATTGTTGAAGGAAATAAGCGAAGAACAGGAAAAAATCATTAAAAAGATGGTGCTTGACAAAAAAACTAACAAAGCTATAGCGGAAGCTACAGGATTAAAGTACTGGGAAGTGCGGGATTATATTCAATATATAGGACTGGCCGGAATCAGAGAAGAGATGCTCGGAAGAAAGCCGGGAAGACGAAAGAAAGACGGCTACAACAAAGGAAAGGCAGGTCCAAATGCGGACAGACACCTGTGTAAGACTTGTGTATACCGTGGAAGACATGATCAGGTCGGGAACTGTAGCTATATTGAAATAGAGGGACATAGTAGGGGGATGCCGGCAGCAGAATGCACGGTGTACAAAAAAGGCAGAAAACGAAGGCAGGCATTGTGGTAAGGGCTAAAGAAAGAGTATGGGGAAAGGAGCAGATATTATTGGAACAGATGACAAAGGAAAGACTACTGTCATACAGGAGCAATAAGGCAGAAATACTGGAACTTGACTATGCAATTAACAATAGATGGAAATCAGATACGATGATCGGGAATGATGTCATATTCGATTACAGCAAGGGATATCCGATGCCACAGAGTGTGACGGGTTTTGATTCTGAAAAGTATGAGCGGCTACAAATTCGTGACATGGAGAGAAAAGAAAGACTGAAGAAAGAATGCGAGGAGATAGAACGTTTTGTGGATGATATAAAAGACAGCATAACTCACCGGATTTTCAGGATCTATTTTATTGACGGAAGGAAAAATGTAACATTGCGAGAAGTTGGAAAGCGAGTACATATGGGAAGAAGTGGAGTTGGAAAAAGAATTGAAAACTTTTTAAAAGTGTCCCGTAATTCCCATGATTCTCATTTACAATAATACTTGAGCCAAAGGCGGAAAGCCGTCGGCTCGATTATAGGTTCAACGAAGACATCCGACATATCGGATGTCTTTTCTTATAAAGGAAACGTGAAATACATGAAAAGAAATAGACCAGATAAAGATGGGACTCATCGTGGAGCGTTTGAAAAGAATAAGAAGAAAATATATGCAACACAGACCGTGTGTGGAATATGTGGGAAACCAGTAGACTTTTCTTTAAAGTATCCGCATCCGCTATCACCTTGCATTGATCATATAATCCCGATTGCTAAGGGCGGTCATCCGAGCGATATAGACAATATGCAATTGGCGCACTGGACATGCAATAGACAGAAGAGCGACAAGTTGATAGATAACAGTGTGACAAAGCAAGATGAAATATTGGGGAACCGTGTACTGCCACATACATTCAATTGGAGTGATTATAGACCTAAATAATTTTGATGGACAGGGGGCATACCTCCCCCACAGTGGGCGCGCGCGGACTTCACACCGTCACTGCGAAAAAAAACACACGCCGGAAAAAAATAGCGTAGAAAGGAGAAATAAATGGCAGAGTACAGAGGAATAGAGTACCTGAGAAAAAAGCTGAATCGAAAGCGAAACCGAGTCTTAAGACGGTATAAATTCTATGAGATGAAAAATATAGCACGGGACATGGGGATCGCTACGCCGCCCAGCCTACAATGGTTGCAGGCTGTACTTGGCTGGAATGCAAAAGCTGTAGATTCGATTGCGGATAGGCTTGAATTCAGAGGATTCCGTGACGATAATTTTGACATGACTGGGATATTTAGGATGAACAATCCAGATATTCTGTACGATTCTGCGACGTTGTCGGCATTGATTTCTTCCTGCTGTTTCATATATATATCGAAGGGAGAAGATGATTTCCCGAGATTGCAGGTAATTGATGGGGCGAATGCAACTGGCATTATTAATCCAATTACGAATCTTCTTACGGAAGGCTATGCGGTTCTGGAACGTGACGATTGCGGAAAAGCGACTGTAGAGGCTTATTTTGTGGAAGGGTGGACGGTAATATACAGAAATGGAATTCCGAATCAACTTTTTGAAGAGAATGTGCCAGCACCATTATTAGTGCCAATTATATTCCGGCCAGATGCCAAGAGAGCATTTGGACATTCTAGAATCAGCCGGGCATGTATGTCAATCACAGAATCGGCCATGAGAACCTTGAAGCGGTCTGAGATTACAGCCGAGTTCTACTCATTTCCGCAAAAATATGTAGTTGGTCTGGATCCAGATGCGGAACAGATGGATAAGTGGAAAGCTACCGTATCAAGCCTCCTGCAATTTGATAAGGACGAGGACGGAGGTTCGCCAACCTTGGGACAGTTCCAGCAGCAGTCTATGGCACCACATCTAGATCAGCTTAAAATGTTTGCTGCATTGTTTGCTGGAGAGACCGGGCTGACATTAGATGATCTAGGATTTGCAACGGAGAATCCGGCTAGCCAGGAAGCAATCAAGGCATCACACGAGAATCTGAGACTGACAGCAAGGAAAGCACAGCGAGCATTTGGCAGTGGATTTCTGAATGTTGGCTATCTGGCTGCGTGCCTACGTGATGATTATCAATATTACCGGAACCAGGTATATATGACTACACCAATCTGGGAGCCAGTGTTTGAACCAGATGCAGCAATGCTGTCCAATATTGGGGATGGAGCAATTAAGATTAACCAGGCAGTGCCAGGATATTTCAATGCAGATAACTTAAGAGATTTAACTGGAATTAACATGAGCAATCTGCCAGTAACTCCGGAGGTGTAGACTATGGAGGACATCACACCAGGACTTTTGGAGAAGATACAGAAACAATTCTATCATGATATTGAAAAGAGCAGCATCATTAAAAACTTCAAGAAACAGGCACAGAGAGGTAAGACTTCATACAGCCAAGCGAACGAGGTGGCACAAGAGATTGGGAAAATCTTAGCGCAATCATATTCGGACAATTTATCATCTGATATATTGCCGGATGGAAAGATGTATTATAACATTGCTTCCAGAGTATTGGACCCGACGTTGAGGGGAGCTTATGAGATGGTGGCAGATAATGCAGCTATTGTACAGCAGATCGTGAACGAAGCAGCAGGCATTGGAATTAAAACAATAAGAGCACAAATCCAACAGGATAATATAGACGGTATTGTAAATCGGATTTCAAGTGAAGAATATTTCGACGATGTGAAATGGATTCTCGATGCACCTGTACGGAATTTGGTTCAGAAAGCAATGGACGATACTGTTCAGAAAAATGCAGATTTTCATGCAAAAGCTGGATTGAGACCAAAGATTATACGGAGATCATCTGGACATTGCTGTGAATGGTGTAATCAGGTAGCCGGAACATATGTATATCCAGATGTTCCTAAAGATGTGTTTCGGAGACATGATAATTGTGATTGCATTGTTGAGTATTATCCGGGAGACGGTAAAAAGCAAAATGTATGGACAAAAGAATGGAAATACGAAAAAGAATCTGATAAAATAGAAGAAAGAAAACTGCAGGGATTAAGTCCGGAATCAGATGCGATTATACGAAATATACGGGAAAAGATAATTCCGGAACAAAATCGTGAAAAAATTGCATCACGACAGGAAATACATCGACAAGGGACAAAGATGTATGAAGCCAGAAAAAAGAGTCTGGAAGCAAAAGGACAATTTGGACCTTCTTACATTACGGTATCGAACGAAGAAATTCAATCGCTAGTAAAGAAATTTTCAGGGACAGGAATTATTAAATATAATAGTCAAGGTAATTGGGATTCAAAAGAAATCATAACGACAAATGATAAAATCATAGGAGTAGTTGTTGATAATCGAAACGGAAATAGTGCAGAGACATCTGTGTTTAAGATTCACTACGCTAAAGATGGAATGCATATAGTTCCAGATTATCCAAGTAAAAAGAGGTGAGAGTTATGACATACGAGGAAATAAAAGGCTTCATAGGTAAACAAGTCATCGTAAGAGATGTCGGAGGAAAAAGTTTTAAAGGTATTATAACTAATACGGAGAGTGAGTATGATACATCATCTGGAAAAGAAGAAATAGAATTAGATGCCGGAAAAGTATTTTATGGAATTCCACTAGATGAGGTAAAAAATATAATAGAAATCAATTAAGCTGCCAGATTATTCTGGTGGCTTATATTTTTGAGGAGGCTACATGGGAGAAATAAGGAAGGGGCGGCAGACCCCGACGCAATCTGTCGTGCTGCCTTATTCTTCAACATATGGAGCTGAAGCAATAGACATTTACAATTCGACAGGAAGAACTGCACAGGAGTGGCAGGAGCTTCTGCTGTCAGACATTTTGGCCGTAAACGAAGAGGGGTTATGGGTACATACCAAATTCGGGTATTCAGTCCCAAGGCGTAATGGAAAGAATGAAATTGTTGCAATAAGAGAGATGTATGGATTAAAGAAAGGCGAAAGAATCCTACATACAGCACATAGAACCACAACTACACACAGCGCATGGGAACGACTTTCGAATTTGCTAAAGAAAGCAAATATCGAGGTCGTTTCTTCGTATAAGGCATTTGGAAAAGAACATTTGGAAGTTGCTGGCGGTGGAATTATCGAATTCCGAACCAGAACATCAAAAGGTGGTCTGGGAGAAGGATTTGATTTACTGATTATCGATGAGGCACAAGAGTACCAAGATGATCAGGAGAGCGCATTAAAATATGTCGTAACAGATAGTAAGAATCCACAGACAATATTTTGCGGAACACCACCAACTCCAGTCAGCTCCGGAACGGTTTTCACAAAATTCCGTAAGGCAACCTTGGAAGGACAAACGGTTAACTCCGGGTGGGCAGAATGGTCAGTGCCGGAGCAGACAGATATAAGAGATATAGACGCCTGGTATGAGACAAATCCATCTCTAGGAACAGTATTCACGGAAAGATCTGTAACTGATGAGATCGGTTCAGATACGATTGATTTTAATATCCAGCGATTAGGATTATGGATTCGCTATAATCAGAAATCAGCTATCAGCGCAACAGAATGGAATGAACTAAAAGCTGATGACCCACCGGAGCTTACAGGAGATCTTTTTGTGGGAATCAAATACAGCAAAGATGGGAATGTGGCAATGGGAGTTGCATCTAAAACAAACGATGGAAAGATATTTCTTGAATGTATTGATTGCCGTGAGGTACGTGCAGGAGATACATGGATATTAGCATATTTGAAAGAATGGAAAGCAAGGAAGGTGATTATTGATGGTGCATCAGGGCAGCAGTTAATGGAAAATGAAATGAAAGATTATGGTATAAAGAATTCACACCTACCCACTGTGAAGGAAATCATTGCAGCAAATGCATCATTCGAACAGGGATTATATCAGAGGAATATAGTTCATTCTGGTCAGCCGTCACTGGTACAGGTAGTAAGTAACTGTGAAAAACGGTCGATTGGGACCAATGGAGGTTTTGGCTACAAGGCAATGAAAGAGGAAATGGAAGTTGCATTGCTTGACAGTATAATTCTTGCATACTGGGCGTGCAGTGAGACAAAAACCAAGAAAAGAAAACAAAGAATTAGTTGTTAAAAGACACTTGAACAGGGTGTCTTTTTGCATATTACGCAACCCAGCGGTTAATGGAGAAAGGAGCAACAAAAATGGCAGAATTTACACCAATTACAACACAGGAGCAGCTTGATAAAGTAATCGGAGAGCGCATTGCGGGAGTGAAAGCAAAATATGAAGGCTTTGATGATTACAAGAAAAAAGCAGAAGATTATGATGATCTAAAAGCAAAATCCGATGGTTTTGAACAGCAGATTGCAGCGTTGAACAAGGAAATTAACGGTGATGGAGAAAAGAACCTCGGATACAAGAAACAGCTTGAAGAGGCGCAGGGCAAGATCAAGGGATACGAGACCAGTTCTCTCAAGATGAGAGTTGCACATGAAAATGGAATCCCATATGAACTTGCAGGTAGATTAAGCGGATCTGATGAAGAGGAAATTAAGAAAGATGCCGAGACAATGGCAAAATTCTTGAGAAAAAAAGATGTTCCTCCACTTGCAGGAGGAGATCCGCAAAAAATTGATGACAAAAAGACAGCAATGAAAGGCATGCTGGCTAGTTTGAAAGGAGAATAAAAAAATTATGGCAACATCAAAAGGAACAATGTTTGACCCTACACTGGTTAAAGATCTTATTACAAAAGTAAAAGGGAAATCAGCACTGGCTGCATTATGTGGTCAGACACCGATTCCATTCAATGGATTGAAAGAAATGATTTTTTCTATGGACAATGAAATTGATATTGTCGCAGAGAATGGAAAGAAAACCGAAGGCGGTACTACTATCGCACCAGTTAAAATTGTACCGGTTAAGTTTGAATATGGTACAAGAATCTCTGATGAATTTATGATTGCTACAGAAGAAGAGCAGTTGGATATTTTAACAGCGTTTAATGATGGATTTGCGAAGAAAGTAGCGAAGGGACTTGACCTTGCAGCTATGCATGGTATTAACCCAAGAACAGGAACAGCATCTTCCGTAATTGGAGACAATCATTTTGATGCGAAAGTTACGCAAACTGTAGATTATGCGTCAGCAACACCGGATGCGAATCTGGAAGATGCGATTGCGGTAGTAGATGGTTCTGAAGGAGATGTAACAGGACTCGCGCTTTCGAAGACATTCGGATCAGCGATGGCAAAAGTCAAAGCGAATGGAATCAAGCAGTATCCGGAATTTGCATTTGGAGCATCACCTGCAACATTTAACGGAATCCCGACAAGCGTCAACAAAACTGTATCTGGCGGAACAACGAAAGACCACGGTATTATTGGAGACTTCCAGGGAGCGGTTAAATGGGGATATTCAAAGGAAATTCCTATGGAAATTATTCAGTATGGTGATCCGGACAACTCGGGAAAAGACTTAAAAGGATATGGTCAGATCTATATCCGTGCAGAAGTATATCTGGGATGGGGAATCCTGGTGCCAGAATGGTTTGCAAGAATTAAGGAGGTATAGTATGAAGTATAAAAATACAAAAACGGGCGCAATTATCGAAACGAGTACAAGAGTTTCTGGTGAAAACTGGGAACCTGAGATTGATGAAGAGCCTGAGAAGAAAAAAACGCCATCTAAAAACCAGGGGGCTGGAAAAGATAAATCACAAGAGGGTACAGAATAATGGAGCCATTTGCTACGTTAGAAGATATATCTATTCTGTGGCGAGAACTTAAGGAATCCGAGTATAGCAAGGCAGAGCAGCTTCTGACAGTTGTCTCGGATTCTCTGAGATATGAAGCTAACAAAGTCGGAAAAGATTTGGATAAAATGATTGAACAGAATGAGACGTTGCGGAATGTTGCGAAATCTGTGACTGTTGACGTGGTAGCGCGTACACTTATGACATCGACAGACACGGAGCCAATGACACAGATGTCTCAATCAGCTCTGGGCTATTCTGTGACAGGAACATATCTGATTCCTGGAGGCGGTTTATTCATTAAGAAATCCGAGTTATCCAGACTAGGTCTTAGAAGACAGAGAGTTGGGGTGATGGATATTTATGGCATCGATGATCAAGGGAATTCCAGTAACACTGTATGAGAAGACAGTAATTGGAAAAGATGAATTTGACCATCCGTTATACCGAGAGACACCAGTGACAATTGAGAATGTGCTTGTAGCTCCGGCATCGACCACGGAGATTCTGGACACATTAAATCTGACCGGAAAGAAAGCGGTATACAATATTGCAATTCCGAAAGGAGACAATCACACTTGGCAGGATTGCCGGGTGGATTTCTTCGGAATGTCTTGGCAGGTGATTGGGTTCCCGCAACAAGGCATTGAAGAGAATATCCCGTTAGAATGGAATCAAAAATGGCAGGTGGCATTATATGGGTAAGACGAAGATTGTTTTGAACCGTGCTGGTGTTAGAGAGTTAATGCAGTCCCCGGAAATGCAGGCAATCCTTGCGGAACATGCGAATAAGATAGCCAGTGCATCAGATACAGAAGCATATGTAGCACAGACGCGAGCGGTTGTAAAGGTATGCGGAGATGACGGTAATAACGGATTATTGAAGGCGGTTGGAAAGCATGGTGGAAAAAATCGTTAAGGATTATCTACAGTCCAGTCTTGGAATACCGGTTAGGCTGGAAGAAGAGGATGATCTTGGAAATGAATATGTATTGATTGAAAAGACTGGATCTAGCACAGGAAACCATATTGCATCAGCAACTCTGGCTGTCCAGTCTTATTCTACGTCCCTGTACGGGGCGGCATCGCTCAACGAGCGGGTAAAAGAAGCAATGGAAGAAATAATCGAATTGGACGATATCAGTAGATGTGAGCTTAATACGGATTATAACTACACTGATACAGCAAGGAAAAAATATCGGTATCAGGCAGTATATGATATCGTCCATTATTAGGAGGGATAAGATGAACACAGAACATGTAAGTGCAGGAAAGCCCAAAATTGGTGGAGCAATCTATCGAGCACCATTAGGAACCGAACTTCCAACCGATGCAAAAACGGAACTGAATGCAGCATTTAAGGAACTGGGGTACTGTTCAGAAGATGGAATCACGAATTCTAATAGCCCTGAGACGGATAACGTGAAGGCGTGGGGCGGCGACACTGTTCTAGATTTGCAAACAAGCAAAGAAGACAGTTTTAAATATAAGTTACTCGAAATCACAAATATCGAAGTTTTAAAGGCTGTATATGGAGACGAAAATGTAACTGGAACATTAGAAGAAGGGATCACAGTAAAAGCTAATAATAGCGAGGCGGAAGCGTGCGCCTGGGTAGTCGACATGATTTTGAAGAAAGCGCTAAAACGAATTGTGATTCCATCGGCAGCAGTTACAGAGGTAGCAGATATTGTCTATAAAGACAGCGAAGCTATTGGATATGAGACAACACTCAAGGCTACACCAGATTCAAGCGGACAGACTCACTATGAGTATATCGTAAAGAAAGGGAAGTAAGATGAATACAGAAAAAAATGAAGTGGCAGCAATTACAGGAACAACAGAAAGTGGGTTTCGGTACACTTTACCGCCAGATGCTCTAGACGATTATGAATTATTGGAAAACCTGTGCGACATTGATAATGGAGATGCCTCTAAGATTACAGGGACTGCCAGACAACTCCTTGGAGATGCACAAATAGAAGCACTTAAGGACCACGTAAGAAAGGAAAATGGAAGAGTTCCAGCTTCAAAAATGATTGAAGAAATTATCCAAATATTCAAAGGATCTCAAGTAAAAAACTCTTAGCCCTCGCCCACATGATCAACGTAGATGAAGAGGCGTTGATTTGTGATTTTGCAGAAACATATCGCATTTATGACTATAAGTCCCTTCCGTTACGGACGGTGGGGACTTTTGCGTGTGGGTTGAGGCCTGATTCAAGAATCGGAATGAGAATATCTGATTCAAAACTTACAACAGACCAAACACTATTGGCGCTGGTTGCTGATAATACGAGGGCAATTGCATGGCTGAATAGTTCAGACGGCGTAAAAGGAATTAATCGTCCAAAATCATTGGTAGAGGCGCTGATGGGAGAAAAGAAAACTACAGAAAGCGTAATCGAAACGTTTGATACAGGACAAGATTTTGACGATGAGTGGAGACGACTGACAGGAGGTGAGAAGTAGTGGCTACAGAACTTGCAAAAGCATATGTGCAGATTATTCCGTCTGCACAGGGAATCGGTGGAAAAATTCAACAGGCAATAGACCCAGAGGCGGAACCGGCGGGGGCTTCATTTGGAAGTAAATTAGTCGGAAAGTTAAAAGGGATTATTGCTACCGCAGCAATTGGAAAAGCGCTAGGATCAGCAATCAGTGAGGGAGCAAATCTTGAGCAAAGCCTTGGTGGAATTGAGACACTATTTAAGGATAGTGCTGATAAGGTCAAGGCAAATGCTGCAAATGCTTACAGAACAGCTGGAATGAGTGCTAATGATTACATGGAATTAACCACAAGCTTCTCAGCAAGCCTCCTGTCCAGCCTTAGTAATGATACATCTAAAGCGGCTGACGTAGCCGATATGGCAATGACTGATATGTCTGATAATGCCAATAAATTGGGAACCAACATGGAAGATATCAAGAATGCCTATCAAGGTTTTGCAAAACAAAATTATACCATGTTGGACAACTTGAAATTAGGCTATGGTGGTACTAAGACAGAGATGGAGCGCCTGCTTGCTGATGCTCAAAAAATTACGGGTGTAAAGTACGACATCAACAATTTGTCGGATGTATATTCGGCTATTCATGTAATTCAAGGGCAGTTGGATATTAGCGGAACAACAGCTAAGGAAGCGGCAACAACCATATCCGGTTCTTTCGCCTCTATGAAAGCAGCTGCTAAAAATGTTATGGGGGAGATTGCCCTTGGTATGGATGTCGGACCAGCACTGCAGGCGTTGGGAGAAACTACGATTACATTTTTTGTTGGAAATCTCTTGCCGGCTGTAGGAAATGTATTATCTGCCTTGCCGGACGTGATAGCTGGAATCACCAGTATTATAACAAGAAGCATGTATATGGCATCAAATAATATGGGCGCGATAGTAAAGCAAGGCGGTCAAATTGTTTTGGGATTAGCTGCAGCAATTCTGGAACAGGCACCATTTTTAATAGAAGAAGTGCTGTATCTGGTTGCGTCAATTGCACAGACACTGATCAATATGGATTGGAGTGCGGTAGGACAACAGATAATAAGCGAATTATCATGGAGTATTAATAGTGCGGCGCTGCAAATACTTGGAATAGAGGGGAATGGGCTTGTGACATATCTGTCGGATGCGATTTCAAATCAACTTCCGCAGCTGTTGAACAAAGGAGTAGAAATCGTTACTAATCTTGCAAATGGAATATTACAGAATCTTCCGGTAATTATAACGATGGCTGGAACAATAATAGCAAGCTTTACAGGTGCTATATTGCCGGCATTGCCGATGCTATTAGAATCCGGTGGACAATTGATTATGAATCTTGCGAGCGGAATCATAAAGAATTTACCACAAATTGCGATAGCAGCAGCACAGGCAATTGCTAAAATTACAGCTACGATCGGACAAAATCTGCCACAGATATTACAGTCTGGCCTTGAGATTATCGGGAAGCTGGCAGCAGGATTAGTCAGAGGAATACCGACTTTAATAGGACAAATTCCTCAAATTATTTCTGGAATTCGAAGCGCGTTTTCAAATGTTGATTGGGGGACTATTGGTCACAATATTATCCAGGGAATTGCGAATGGACTTAGAAATGCAGGACATATGTTGTGGGAAGCTGTCAAGGGATTGCTTGGAAGTTTTAAGGATAATGTACTGTCGTTCTTCGGAATCCATTCTCCTTCTCGTTGGGGTATATATGTCGGAGAGATGATTGACACTGGATTTGCAAAAGGAATTATAGGAGAGCTTCCTTCCATTACTTCTGCAGTTTCCAAATTACAGGATATTGCTACAAGCCCGTTCTCAAACGCGAATTTGAATTATGATTTACAGGGGGCAAACAGCTCTAGAACATCAGGAAATGAGACGTCAAGCCGACTTGATACTTTAATTGCATTATTAAGAGCGATTATTGCAATCATAGATGGAAAACCAAGCGGAGATGTAAGCGAACGAGAGCTGATTCGAGCATTAAGAGATATGGGGGTTGTATTCGAATGATAGAAATCAAATATGTGTGCTCTAATGGGAAAGAATACAATCTTGTGGGTAACCGGATGAGACCAACGTCCGGTTATTTCCATGAATATGAATGGAAACCAATGACCACGGATCAGGAAATTGGAGCAGATGTATACGGGTTTGAAAAAGAACCAAAAACATATCAAATCACATTAACATTCCGTGGACCACTGGAAGTACGCAAAGCCAAGATGGATGAGTTGACAAACTGCTTTGAGTATGACGTTGTAAATCTTACTCCAGGGCGTATATGGTTTGGAAACTATTATATTGATTGTTATATTAAGGATATGTCCAGCAAAGTGTCATCTACCCGGAACTGCTGGACAGACATGGAACTCGGTATCTACTGTCCATATCCTATGTGGGCAGAGGAAGAATCTAAGAGCTTCTATCCGGATAGCGCAGACAAGGGGGAAATTTATAACTTCTTAGATTACCCATATGATTATCAATATGACTATTCAAAACCATTATCCGGAACAGAGCATTGGTATGTAGATCATTACAGAAGTAGCAATTTTCAGATGACTATCTATGGCCCGTGTGCGAATCCAAGAATCATAATTGCCGGACAGGTCTATCAAGTGTATGACACGCTTGAAGCACATGAATACATTGTTGTTGATTCACATAAGAAAATAATTATAAAAAGACTTGCTAATGGTACGGAACAGAACATTTTTTATAAGAAAGCAACAGGCAATTCTATATTCACGGAAATTCCGTCAGGAGACATCTTGATAAATTGGAGTGGAGAGTTTGGCTTCGACATTGTGGTGTACAAAGAAAGGAGCGTACCGGAATGGATCTCATCAAAACAGATCAATACGGAAGGCAGATCGGCTATGTCCAGGGTGCAAATATAGATTTCGAAGTCGGAGCTGATGAAGCCGACAGTATTAATGATTTTGAGATTGAGCTTAAGCGTTGGAATTGGGATGGGTCTATTAGATATGGAACTAGAGTATTTTCATCGAATACTGAGTATGGCGGAATTGTCCGAGAAATCAGCACCGATACAAGTACCAATGTAATCCGCGCAAAAGGAGATACCTGGCGTGGAATGATGACTAAAAAAATTATACAGCCATTAAGTGGCCAGGATTACGCAACAGCATCTGGGGAACTTAATTCAATTATAAAATCCAAGGTTGAAGCTGAGTTCCCTGGACTCTTTTATGGCGTTACTGCAGATACGGGTGTTGTAGTGAACAATTATCAATATGACCGATATTGTACCTTGCATACTGGACTGGTTAAGATGTTGAAATCAGTAGGATATCGACTGGATATCAGATACCAAGAAGGTGATGTTGGTATGGCCGGATATGTGAAAGTGAGCGCTGTTCCAATCAACGATCTGTCATCAGAATATGAGCTGACCAATGATAATAACATGAATTTCACAACTGACGATAACCGGCGCGGAATCAACCATCTGATTTGCCTTGGAAAAGGAGATTTAAAGGACAGGTTGGTTATACATCTATACACTGATCAGAACGGTGCAATTTCGCAGACTCAGCAATATTTTAAGGGAGCAGAGGAAATTGTGGCTATATATGATAGCAGCGGATCAGAAAGAGATGACCTGATTAAGAATGGAATTAAGGAACTGGAAAGCAAGAAGTCAAGTATGTCTTACAACATGACCATGACTAAGTTGGAGGGAAATATCGATTTAGGAGATATTGTTGGAGGAAAAGATTATCTAACCGGAATTAGCATGAAGAAACCGATTGGCCGAAAGATATGGACAATATCCTCCGGAAAAGAAAAAGTAGTGTATAAACTGGAAGGAGAGACATAATGGAAATAATTACAGGATATACAGGAAAGCCCCATGTAACATCAGAACAGGATAGAGATGTAAATATTGGAGTTGTGGGAGAAGGATCTTATGTACTGCGGACTGGAATGCAGTTGGCAGCAGAGGTATCTTCCAACAATGAAATAAAAATCAGAGACGGCGTGTTGATGCATCAAGGGTGCACAGCATCAATCAAGAAAAATACATATGACTCTCTTACTATCACCAATGGTAGTCAGGGAATGAAACGTGTTGATTTGATTGTTGCAAGATACGAAAAGAATCAAGACAATGGAATAGAAAGTCTTGACTTGAAAGTTATACAGGGAACACCGGCGGAATCAAACCCGGCAGCACCACAATATACAGAGGGGGATATTCAGGCCGGTGATTATGTGGCAGATATGCCAATGTACCAAGTTATTATTGAGGGACTTAATATTACAGAAGTAAAAAAGATGTTTAAAGTCATTGGATCAAATAAGGATTTGTCCAATAAAGTTGCTGAATTAAATAAAAATATAACATCCGTAAAATCAGTCAATAAGAATATAACTAAAATGATAGGCGGATCAAAAATTGTAACAGCAAAAGCTAGCACATCTGTACAGGTGTTTACCAATTCTGAGATAAATGCAGCGCTTGGCGTAAACGATTCTAATAATGAAAACACGATAGTATCAATGGCTAACGGAGATGCTTCTGTTCAACCAGCACACGTAGGCAGTTCCTACTCAAAAGGCGCATGGAACGCAGTATTTGATCGGAATGCTTATGCTGGCAGCTTTAGAATAAATTATGTAATATTCTATTTCGGAAAATAAGGATTATAATTCTGCGACAATGAAGCCAAGTTTGTGATAACGTCCAATATATGCAGTAGCTGCATTCGCTTGTGCTGACAGTCTTAGCTCAATCGTGTTTTCGCCCTCCGGAAGAGTTATAATGTTGCTGTCAAATACCGGCACATAGCTTGTGGATGATGTTATTCCGGAACAACTTTCTTTACCATTTACATAGACGCTCAGCCTTGCTGTCAAAGTTGTTACCTTCATAGCACCAAAGCACATTAGGATACATTTTCTGCCATGCCCTGTCGCCTTGATTCTATTAAGTGTCAGCGATGTTTTTGTGCTTTTTTCGTTATCCAGATAAGCGCTATATGCGTAGGCATACTTACCAGTCATTTTTTTGCTAATCTCGGCAAGTTGGTTGGACAAATCCTTATTTTACACAGAAAGGAGATATACATAATTATGAAAATTACATTCAATGATGCAACAGAGTTGACCATCCAGTCAGCGAGCACCCGGCCGGACGGGAGCCTGCTGATCAAAACAATATCAGAAACTGAAGAGAATCTGAAGACAATCTTTCAAGATGGCATGAAGACCAAGAAGATGATCATCAAGGAAAGAGAATCAACCATTGAAACTTATGAAAACTTTTCGCAGTTGGAGGCAATCGTGAAATATACAGCCGGCATTTTAGGGGTAGTGCTCTATAAGTCCGGCGAGACGCCAGAAGACAAACTGGAGGCTCTTAAGAAAGAAAATGCAGATCTGAAAGAGAGCATGGATATGCTCCAGGGCTGTATTCTGGAAATGTCAGAGTTGGTATATCAGTAATGGTAACTTTATTAACAAATTTATTCATATTATTACAACATTCAGGAGGTAAAGAAATGATGGCAATGTTATGGGCACAGCAGATTATGTTAGGAAAGAAGACTTATGATCAGGTACCAAGATTATTGAAAGATAAGGTAAAAGAAATCTTGGAAGATTCCGGAATGGGAGAGCTTGCAAACGATAAATAGTGAGGCGGTGATTATATGATAAGAGGAACTACACCGATACTTGAGTTTGCTCTGCCGTTTGAAGTAGATCTGATTGCAGAGGCGTATGTTACGATATCACAAAATCAATCAGTGGTGATTGATAAGAGTTTGTCGGAGCTTACGTGTGCAGGAAAAACACTGACTGTTAAGTTATCGCAAGAGGACACATTAAAACTGCATGAATTCATCATGGAAGGTATGGATGGGGCAAAAGTAAGAGTCAGAGCCTATGGTGAAGATGATACATTCAGTGTATGGTCAGAAAAGAAGGAAGTTTCAGGTGTTGATTTCAGTAAATATTTTTACTACTTAATTCACTAATTCAAAATGAAAACCGTACGCACATTTCATTGAGGTGATTTTATGACCTACATCCGAGCAAGACCCTAGAGGTCTTATTTTTATACCATGAAACAAAGAGAGGACACACATGATTAAGTTTTTATCAGAAAATTGGGCGCTCCTGTCGTTTGTAGTATCAGCCATTGCATACATATATTATCAAGTGATTGCTATGCGAAAAGGAATACGCGCACTGCTCAGAGCGGATTTGATACGACTGTACAACAAGTATCACGACGATTATGGATATTGCCCGTTGTATGTCAAGCAGTCACTGGAAGATGAATATAAACAATATCACACATTAAAAGGGAATGGTGTAGGCACGCAGATATATCATGCGCTTATGGAATTGCCTACAGAGCCACCGGAAAGAGAGGAATAATTATGTTTAAAAATTGCGTATTTAAAGTATCGGTAGATACCAAAAAATGGATGAAGAAAGCAGGAATCAGAGCAGTCAAAACTGTAGCACAGACTGCAGTAGCAACGATCGGCACAGCAACAGCACTTGGGCAGGTAGATGCGAAGCTTGTGTTATCGGCATCGATTCTGTCAGGAATCCTGTCATTATTAACCAGCATTGCTGGATTACCGGAATGTAACGCAGAGGGCGAATAATCGTCCTCTAACATATTATATAGTGTGTGCGACGTCGCACAGAAAGGAGCAATTATGGCACATTTATTTTTAATAGCCGGACACGGAGCCGGTGACAGTGGAGCTGTTGGATATGGTTACACAGAAGCAGAGAGAGTCCGGGCACTTGCAAGACGAATTGTAGCATACGGAGGAAGTAATGTTACTCTGGGAGACGTGAGTCGGAACTGGTACGCCGACAAAGGCATCAGCTCGCTGAATATTCCAAAAAGCTATCAGATTCTGGAACTTCACATGGACAGTGGAGTATCGACAGCCAAAGGTGGTCACGTAATCATCAAGGAAGGATACTCCCCGGATCAGTACGATACGGCACTCGCCAACTTCATCGGTTCATTCTTCCCTGGAAGAGCCAACAAGGTTGTAGGCAGAGCACACCTTGCAAATGTCAATCGTGCAGCTACAAAAGGTTACAGTTATCGTTTGCTGGAGAACGGATTTATTTCAAATCATGAAGATTTAAACAAATTCAATTCCAAGATCGATGACTTGGCAAGAGGAATCCTTAAAGCTTTCGGCATCACGTCTGCAGCACCGGTAGCACCAGTTAAGAAGAAAGCAGAACCAATCGACGGAGAGATTAAGGCTGGTGGAGTATTCCAGAACAAGACTGATAAGTTCGGCGCAATCTCATACCAGGCTCATATGAGAGGCATTGGATGGGGCAACTGGCAGTCCGATGGCTTAATGGTTGGTTCTACTGGTCAGAATCGTAGAATTGAAGCGCTTCATATTAAGCCAGACGGAGAGACTGACGTTGTAGTTCATATGAAAGAAATCGGTAATAAAGAATACAAGAACATCAAGAAGGACACACTGATCGGAACCACCGGACAGAACAGAAGACTGGAAGCAATCCGGATCACCGGAAAGAAATCGTTCTATCTGTATAGGGTCCACCAGAAGAGCATTGGCTGGTCAGAATGGGCCAATAACGGAGAATGGGCAGGTACGACCGGAAAAGGACTGCAGATGGAAGCACTGCAGATTAAAAAATCCATGTTCTCCGTCGAACCGCACGTACAGAGCAAAGGATGGCTGTCGCCAAAAGCCGCAGAGAATGTGATCGGTATCACCGGTCATGCATTACGTCTGGAGGCAATCCGGATCAACCCATACGGAAAGACCATTAAGGCGAAAGCTCACATCCAGAGTAAAGGCTGGGTGGATTACGGTACGATCACTAAAGACACGATCATCGGTACTGTAGGCGAAAAGAAACGTATCGAATGCTTATGCTTCGAAGGCGACTTCGAATACCGTGTTCATATCCAGAGTTCCGGATGGACAGATTGGACAAAAGCAGACGGAGTAGCAACGCTTGGAACTGTAGGACAGGAATTACGTATCGAGGCTATTCAGTTCAGATAATATGTCTTGTACTAACTAGCTAACTCCAAAACCAGTCACGAGAGAAAGATCGATTCCTTCGTTGGCAAAATATCCCTTTTCGATTGCCACATACATCGGAGCATAGAAGATGGAGTGTGCTACTTCATTTAATGTAACAGGAGTCAGTTCCTGTTTTTTAGTACTTGTGGATTTTGAAGTTTTTGCTGTTTTGTCTGATGCGGATTCCGATTTGTCAGCAGATGTACATGCAAAAAGTGAAGTGACAGATAGTGTAAGGAGTAAAAGAAGTGCAGTGATACGCTTTTTCATAAGATCCTCCCGGTGAAATATATTCTATGGTTTATAGTATATTCGGAAAGAAGAAAACAGTGATGGAAAATCGAGAAAATATATCAATAGACAGGATTTATTTCCCGCTATCGTAGAACCGGTAGCGAGAGAATTTACAGAGAAGTTTGTAAGTGTGCAGGAGAGATTCCATGCGACAGACCCGGATAAGCAGGCAAAACAGTTAGATGATTTCGCACAGCAGGGTATGGAGATGTTTGTGGAATATATGTATGAGCATTTCGAAGAGTTCAAACTTCTGGTAAATGGTTCCTATGGGACGAAGTTCCAGAACTTTGTAGAACATCTGGTGGATATCGAGACAGAATATACATATAAGTTCATGGAAGCGACCGGACTTCATTTTAAAGGAGGAAAGCCGGTTACGAAAAACTTCATGCACATTATGAATAAGGCATTATTTGAAAGCTTTTTCGAAGTGGTAAGGCACGATATGTCCAAAGAAGAGGCTGAAGAATATGTGGTCATGCTGGAAAAATATCACAGCGCCGGATGGGACATTATATACAAAGAAGGCTGTGAATCATAGGTGTATCATTGGTCTTAAAAAAGAAAATAAACAGACTGCTATAGTGTTACTGTGCATCTGCTGAAAAATGGTGATAGAAGGCACAGGTAACTGGCAGTCAATTATTTTTACCTGTGGTTAGATAAAACTCACAAAAGATACTTCTGACTTACTGAACGTAACAGCAGTTATATTACGTTATAACTATGATGAAATGAGATAAAGGAGTGAAGTTCTATGGCGGAAAAAACAGAGAAAAAACCGTCATCCATTCAACGGCTGTTTGAGTTTGCCGGAAACTACAAGTATCTGGCAGTTGCTTCGTGGATACTTGCGGCAATCAGTGCATTCGTCGCACTTGTTCCATTTTACTTTATATGGAGACTGATCAAAGAAGTACTTCGTGTTGCACCGGATTATGCGAAGACACAGCTAATGGCAGCAGACTGGAGCCTGTAGATAGCAGAAATACCAGTGGGGACAGAAAAAAAGCTACTTTTTCACGTCTCCACTGGTCTTTTTTGTTTTATTTTCTATGAATTAGTGGTAAAATATTGAAGTATTAACGAAAAAATGAGAGGAAAAAAGAGTATGAAACAAAAAAATAGCTTTAGCGGGCAGATTGGCTTCGTATTTGCAGCAGCCGGAAGCGCAGTCGGCGTGGGAAACCTCTGGCGTTTTCCATATCTGGCAGCAAAAGACGGGGGAGGACTTTTCCTGATTATCTATCTTGTGCTGGTATTGACGGTTGGTTTTGTGTTACTGACTACAGATATAGCAATTGGCCGCAAGACGGGAAAAAGCGCAATCTATGCCTATGAATCAATGAGAAAAAAATGGAAATTTCTTGGAGTGATCACATTCCTGGTTCCGGTATTGATCATGACTTATTACGCGGTGATTGGTGGATGGATCTTAAGATATATCGTGATCTATCTTACAAGTTCAGGAAAGCAGGCAGTAGCAGATAACTGCTTTACTTCATTTATCTCTTCTCCGTCTTCCGTATGGTATGGACTGATCTTTATGTTCCTGACTGCACTGATCGTATATAACGGAGTAGAAAAGGGAATTGAACGAGTTTCCAAATTTATCATGCCGGTTCTGTTGATCATGGTAATTGGAATCGCAATTTTCTCACTTACATTAAAGACTACGTTGGATGACGGAACGGTCCGTACAGGATTACAGGGACTGAAGGTGTATATGAAACCGGATCTGACAGGAATCACGATTGGACGTTTCCTTCAGATCACACTGGATGCAATGAGTCAGTTGTTCTTTTCACTGAGTGTATCTATGGGAATTATGATTACATATGGATCTTATGTAAAGAAAGATGTAGATCTGAACAAAGCGGTATCGCAGATTGAAATTATGGATACAGGAGTTGCATTCCTTGCCGGTGTTATGATCATTCCGGCAGTATTCGTATTCTCCGGACTGGATGGTATGTCAGCAGGCCCGGGACTGATGTTTGTCTCATTGCCGAAAGTATTCTACTGTATGGGAGTGGTAGGAAGAATCATCGGAATTCTGTTCTTCGTGCTGGCAGGATTTGCGGCGTTAACATCTTGCATCTCGGTACTGGAATCCATTACCGCAAACTGTATGGAATTATTCCACACAGAGCGTAAGAAGACGACCAGAGTGTTATCGGTGATCTACCTGATCGCAACAGCAGTGATCGCACTTGGATACAGCGTCTTCTATGTAGAAGTTGCACTTCCAAACGGAAGTACGGGACAGCTTCTGGATATCATGGACTATATCAGTAATAGCTTTATGATGCCGTTTATCTCACTGTTATCAGCAATCTTGATCGGCTGGATCATGAAACCGTCATGGATTGCGGAGGAAATGGAACTGAATGGCAAAAAATTCAAGCGTAAAAAGTTATATAATGTGATGATGCGTTATATTATGCCAGTCATTATGATGATTTTATTCCTGCAGTCAACAGGTGTGTTGAATCTGATTATGAAATAAGAATATATAGAAATCGTAGTTTGAAAGGAAGTCGGAGAAATCTGGCTTCTTTTTGTAATCTGAGTATCTGGAAAAGTCAATGAAAGGTGTTGGGCGTATTGATTTTACTTTTTGCTATTAACTAATAATTGCAATTGTGTATAGTTTTATGTTAAAATATATTAAATAATAGTAATTTGGTTTAATAAAGTATGCGATATTATAACAGGAGGGGCAATGGGGAAAGGTTGGTACTAGCAAATTAGGAGAGTTATAATGCTATTTTGATTAATCAGAATAAGAATCAGAAAGAACGGATGAAATTATTACGACAGTTAACGGTACAACAATTAAATACATTGGAAGCGGCAAGCATGAATAATCTGAATAAGATCGGAAACGGAGATAGATAAGAATTAACTAAAAATGAAATAAAAAGTAAAAATATATAACCAAAAGGAGAGTAGACTAACATGAATACAAAAGCAGAACATGCAGCAGAATTACACCAGAGAGGATGCAACTGCGCCCAGGCAGTAGCCTGTACATTTTGCAAAGAATTCGGAATCAGTGAAGACGATATGTTTCGTATCGCAGAAGGTTTTGGTCTGGGTATGGGCGTGATGGAGATGTGTGGTGCATTGTCTGGAATGGCAATGATCATCGGCCTTGATAACAGTCAGGGAGGCACAGAAGAAGGATCCAGAACCAAAGGGGATACATATAAGAAGATCCGAAGCAAAGTAGAAAAATTCAAAGAGAAAAATGGTTCCTGCATCTGCCGGGAGTTAAAAGGTGTGGAGACAGGAAAAGTTCTCTGCAGTTGTCCACAGTGTATCGCAGATGCCGTAGCTTTGACAGAAGAATATCTGGCAGAGCAGGGAAAATAAAGTCTGGATAAAATAAAGCTCAGGGAAAATGAAATCCGGGAAAAGTCAATGCATAATGGAGAAAAGAAATGCGATTAAAAAATATATTAATTGTTGTAAAAGATATCGAACATTCCAAACAATTCTATCATGACCTGTTCGGACTGAATACAATTCTTGACAATGACGGCAATGTGATATTAACGGAAGGCCTGGTACTTCAGGACGAAAAGATATGGAAAGAAGTTCTGAATAAGGATATTATTCCGGAAAATCATGCCAGTGAGTTATATTTCGAAGAACCGGATATCGAAGCATTTGCCAGAAAGCTTGAAAAGTTGTATCCTAATATTAGGTATGTCAACCGGCTGATGACACACAGCTGGGGGCAGAAGGTGGTCCGTTTCTATGATCCGGATGGCAATCTGATCGAAGTAGGAACACCGATGTAAAGAATTTTGGAATGATAACGGAGGATAAGAAAGATGGGAGTTCAATCAATTGATGCAGAAGATGATCAGTTCGCATATCGTTACGATACACAGTTACTGATCGAGAGAAGAGACGAAGATCTGGATGAAGATGATATCGCAGATTATATTACAGAACATTTTGAAGGTAACAGTCTGATCGCAGCAGGTGATGAAGATCTGGTGAAGATTCATTTTCATACGAATGAGCCGTGGAAGATACTGGAGTATTGCAATTCTGTTGGAGAAATCTTTGATATCGTTGTAGAAGATATGATCCGTCAGGCGAATGGACAGCAGGGATAACAAAGAAAGCATTGAAAGAAGATTCTTCCCTGAAATTCCATCTTCAGAACGCCAAAGATCACGGAGTGACACAGAAAGAGATCGCAGCAGTGATCACACACGTGGGATTCTATGCAGGATGGCCGAAGGCATGGGCAGTAGAAGTTCCGGGAGAAGAGACTTCCAATGAATGGTGCGAGGCAGTATCCGATGAAGAATACGGAAAATTGAAATAATCCTACCGAAGTATAAAAAATGTGATAAAATGGTTGCAGTCAGGGAACTGATTGCAGCCATTTTTTGGGTATCGCCATGTGTTCGTAAGGAGCTGCCAGTGGCAGGTCATGTAGATACAAAAGTATGCAAGAGAAGGTGCTGGCGGACGATTCTGAGGATTAACAGAGACAGAACATGAAAGGACAAGAATCATGAAGATAACATCAGTTGCAGTATTAGGTGCAGGTGCGGTAGGTTCCTATGTGATCTGGGGACTTGCGAACCGTGAAGATATAAAGCTTGGCGTGATCGCCGAAGGAGAGAGAAAGGAAAGACTGAGCCGTCAGGGCTGTGCGATCAACGGAAAGGTCTATCATCCGGAGGTGTGGACACCAGAGGAAGCAGAAAATGTGGATTTCCTGATCGTTTCGTTAAAATACGGTGCATTACCGGGAGCATTGGAAAGCATCCGAAAAATAGTTGGAAAAGATACCAGTGTAATGAGCCTGATGAATGGCGTGGACAGCGAAGAGATCATCGCAGAACAGATTGGAAAGTCACACATTCTTCCGGCTGTGATTAAAGTAGCGTCACACAGAGAAGCGGACGGATATCATTTCGATCCGGAGACAACACTTGGGATCATCTTCGGTGAATATGAAGCCCCATACGAAAGTGAAAGGGTAAAGGCGGTGAAAGAACTGTTTGTCGGTACGGGAATCCATTACCGCTCAACGGAATATGCAATAGAAGAAGTGTGGTGTAAATTTCGTCTGAATGTCTGCAATAATCTGCCACAGGCAATCCTGGGAGCAGGTGTTGGCTGTTACCGGGACAGTGAACATATGAAAGCAATTCAGAATGGTTTGAAAAAAGAACTGGAAGCAATTGCAGAAGCGAAAGGAATTGACATCAGTAAAGCGGACAGAATGTCCGGACGGGGAAGTGCGGTTCCGCCAAAGGCCCGTTATTCCACATTACAGGATCTGGATGCAGGACGTCATACGGAGATCGATATGTTTTCCGGAGCGCTGATGCGTATGGGAAAAGAACTGGGGATTCCAACACCATATAATGAATATACCTATCATATGATCAAAGCACTGGAAGAAAAGAATGACGGTAGATTTGCCTATACAGGAGAGGAAGAACCAACCTGGTCGAAATAAAAAGTTTGGGGAAGAGATATGTTAAAAAAAGAAGAAATGATTACACTTTTAAAGAATGATGTAGTTCCGGCACTTGGCTGCACGGAACCGGTATGTGTAGCACTGTGCGCAGCAAATGCAGGAAAAATGACGGAAAATAAGATCCGCTCGATAGAAGTGGAAGTAAATGCAGGAATCTATAAAAATGGAATGTCGGCAGGAATCCCAGGCTGTGATTATGTAGGACTTCCATATGCAGCAGCACTGGGAGCATATCTTAAGAATCCGGAAAAAGGGCTGGAACTTCTGGAAGATATCACACCGGAAATTCTGGAACAGATGAAAGAACTGTGCGGTATGGCTGCTGTATCCGTGAAGATTAAAGAGCAGGAGCAGGGATTGTATGTGAAATGTAAGATCAAGACAGAAGCAGATATGATCACATCGGTCATCAGAGGAACACATACGAATCTTGTATATCTGGAGAAAAATGGAAAGATTATATATGAAAAAAATCAGGAAAACGGACAGGCATCAGATAATGCTCTGATTGAGACGTTGAAACAGATGACAATTGCACAGATCCGCCAGGTTGCAGATACAGCTTCAGAGGAAGAATTACATTTCCTGATGGATGGAGTGGAAATGAATGAAAGACTGGCAGCTTATTCCGAAAATAAGAAAGTCGGAGTAGGAATTGCAGATACGCTTCGGAGTGAAAAAGGTTCAGAGGTGTTGAAGAATGATCTGCTGACCAGAATTATGCTGAAAGTAAGTTCGGCAGCCGAGAGCCGTCTGGACGGCTGTCCGCTGCCGACGATGAGCAGTTCCGGTGCGGGAACAAAAGGTCTGGTAGTGATCCTGCCGGTCAGTGAAGCAGCAGACGCATTGGGAGTGTCAATGGAGAAAAAGGTGCGTGCGCTTGCAATTGCTCACCTGGTGAACCGTTATATCAATGCTTATATAGGAAAGCTGTCACCGATGTGCTCCTGTGTCATGGCATCATCAACGGCTGCATCCGTAGGAATTGCTTACCTGCTGGGAGGCAGTGACGAACAGCTTGGGTATGCGGTGCGAAATATGTCTGGGACGGTAACGGGAATGATCTGTGACGGCGGAAAGGTCGGCTGTGCAATGAAGGTTGCAGCAGGATCATCGGCAGCCCTGCTTTGTGCGCTGACGGCCGTTCATGATGCGCCGCTTCGTGTGAGTGACGGTATCTGTGCAGAGACACCGGAAGACTGTATCCGTCATATGGCACAGATCGGTAATCAGGGGATGGCGCAGACGGATAAAGAAATCATTCATATTATGGAGCAGAAAAAGTGATGACAGAAAAAGTGAAACAACAGCATATGTTTTCAAATAAAATGATCGCCGGTATTCTGATACCGGTCGTTCTGGAACAGTTATTGAATTCAATTATGGGAACGGCAGATACGATGATGGTAAGTAATATTGGATCTGCAGCTATCTCGGCAGTATCGCTGGTGGACTCTATCAATATTCTTGTGATACAGGCATTTTCGGCACTGGCAGCAGGAGGAGCAATTGTCTGTTCACAGTATATCGGACAACAGAATAAAAAGATGGCGAATGAATCTGCAAGACAGGTGTTATTCATCATCACGGCCATCTCGATCGCAGTCAGTGTGTTATGTCTGGGATTTAAGAAACCGCTTTTGCGCCTGATTTTTGGTTCAGTAGAAGCTGACGTTATGAGAGCCTCAGAGACATATTTCTTTTATACAGCTATTTCATTTCCGTTCATAGCGGCATATGATTCGGCGGCATCCATTTTTCGCGCGCAGGAGAATACGAAGGGTCCAATGCTCATTTCCATGATATCGAATGCGATGAATATTGTTGGAAATGCAATTATGATCTGGATTTTCCATATGGGAGTTGCGGGTGCGGCAATTTCTACACTGGTCTCCCGTATATTCTGTGCAGTGGTAGTATTGATTCAATTAAGAAAAGACCGGCAGCCAATTGTGGTAAGAGATTACCTGAAAATCCGTCCGGACTGGGCGATGATCCGGAGAATACTCGGGATTGGAATTCCGTCCGGTGTGGAAAACAGTATGTTCCAGCTTGGAAAACTGGCGATACAGTCTACCGTATCAACATTAGGTACAACTGCAATCGCAGCCCAGGCAATGACAAATATTCTGGAGAATCTGAATGGAATGGCGGCAATCGGAGTTGGCGTAGGGTTGATGACAATTGTAGGTCAGTGTATGGGAGCGGACAGAAAAGACGAGGCGGTCTATTACATAAAAAAATTAAGTGTGATCGCAGAAGTGGCAATCATTGTAAGCTGCCTGCTGGTATTTGCATTGACCAGGCCTGTGACAGCTCTTGGCGGCATGGAGCCTGCAAGTGCAAAGATGTGTTTCCATATGGTAACCTGGATTACGCTTGTGAAGCCGATTGTATGGACGCTGGCATTTGTTCCGGCATACGGACTTCGTGCGGCGGGAGACGTAAAATTTTCTATGATCACGTCGTGTCTGGTCATGTGGCTGTGCCGATTTTGTCTGTGCGTGATACTGATCCGATTTCTGGGATTTGGACCGATGGGCGTCTGGATCGGTATGTTTGCCGACTGGACAGTGCGTGCAGTAATATTTACATGGAGATTCCATAGCAGAAGATGGTTAAGGTATAAGGTGATTTAAAGATGAAGTTGTATTAAAGAAGGCAGATCAGACAGAGGTAGAAGAAATATTCAGTCTGTATCTGAAGCAGATTCAGGGGATGAACGAAAAAGGAATTAATCAGTGGAACAACAATGGTTATCTGCACAATTTTGTAATCGACCTGACTGAAAAAGGGGCTGGAAGAGAAATCATAAAAGCTGTCGAAGCACTGGCAGTAAATGATCACAAAGAAAGAGTGCGTCTGGACTGTTCCATCGACAATCCATTTCTTAATCAGTATTATGAATCAATGGGGTATGAGATGGCAGGAACCTGCAAAGATGGGGGGGTATGAAGGCAATAGGCGTGAAAAATATATGGCATTACTATAGAGAAAAATAAATCATAATAAGGAAAATCAAAGGAGAAAAAAATGAACGAATTATATGAATTGATTGAAAAGAAAATAAAGGAATCGGGATATCCACGTCAGATTTCCGGAGCAGATGTATATGATGATATCTGTGATCAGATTGACGGAAAAGAAAATGGGACATATCTGCTGCTTTCGAAATTTGAGGATAATGTGATATTTGAATATCATATTACTATTAATGACGAGGATTTTAATCTGGGAGTTCTGACAATGAAAACACCGGAAGGAACATTCGAAGTAGATTTTGATAAGTAGGAAAAATATCAAAAACAAAAGATAAGTTGGAACATTATTAAAAATTCAGGGTAATACAATGGGAAAAATCTTTAGAACCTTCAATTATTACGGTGCTTGGAACAGTGGTATTCCGTGTAATCTGGCTTTTGACTGTCTTTAAGATGGTTCCGACATATGAGATGCTGATGAATGTGTATGTTGCATCGTGGATCTTTACCGGAGGGTTGTTGTTACTCATCTATCTGAAACACATGAGGAAGCTGGAGAAGAAAGCGATAAAGTAGTTGTAGAATTTTAATTTGTTATTATTATGGCGGCTATCACCAGTCGGTGATAGCCGCCATAATGCATAAAACAAAAAAATCAGACTCTGTCGTGATTGATCTCGCGATAGAATAACCGTGCAATCTCATCCTGTTTATCCGTCTGACCAAGAATCCACATCAGTTTCGCAACAATGGATTCTGTCGTCATATCATCGGACTTAAGGATTCCTTTATAATTATTGAATTTTTTCCCAACCTGATATACACCAAGATCACAGCCTTCTTCCGGCACCTGTGTGGTGACGGCGATCGTCTTGCCGGAATCAACCCAGGAGAAGATTGCCTTTTCAAAGGAATCATCATATTCCGGGATACCGCCGATACCAAAGGTTTCCAGGATGATAGCATCATAGTGACCACTCAGCAGATCAAAAATCTCAGCTTTGACTTCCGGTGTCAGCTTCAGCACAAAGACACGGTCATTAAGACTTGCGTAAGATTTCAGATCTTGCGGAGCAGGACGTTTTTCCGTATAGTAACGGATGATGCGGCTGTCACGGATGATGGCAAGTTCCGGGAAGTTCATACTGTCAAAGGCATCAAAACTTCTGGTGCGCTGCTTGCGTCCACGTGTTCCGGCGACAACTTTTCCGTTAAATACAATGCAGACATTGCAGGAAAGATCGTCGGCAGCATACAGAATGCTCTGGAACAGATTGATCTTCGCATCGGTATAAGGATTGGCCATCGGTTTCTGGGAACCGGTGAGTACAATCGGCTTTACACTGTCCTGAATGAGATAAGACAGGGCAGCGGCGGTGTATGCCATGGTGTCTGTTCCATGCAGGATGACAAAGCCGTCGTAATGATTATAATTTTCCATGATCGCATCGCGGATCATCAGCCACTGGCGCGGGCGCATGTTCGTGCTGTCGATATTCATAAGCTGAAGTATTTCCAGATGACAGATATCTTTGATACCAGGTACGCTGGCTGCCAGTTCTTCGCCTGTTACAGCCGGTGTCAGTCCAAGATCCCCTTCTTTGGATGCAATCGTACCACCGGTTGCTATCATTAGTATGTTTTTCATGATCAGTTACCTCTCAATAATTCATTGTTTTAAACTCTTCTATAAGATTAGTCGTGATTAAGAGGCATGTCAAGGAAAAAAGAAATTTAAACAATGGATTTTAGAGGATTTTATCCGGTGATACCAGATGTATCTTCAGGGGCTTCGTTGTTGTCTTTTATATCGGAAGCCGGAGGAACAGGAGGAAGAAACGGGTACAATTCTTCATAAGAATCAAGTTCTGCTTCGGAAAGAGGGGCAGATGGAATAAGGCCGGTACAATCCTGGGACGAGGCGGCACCGGAAAGATAGTCATAAGAATCAATCAGTTCCTGATTGGTCAGAGGTCTTAAGCGGGTAGATTGTTTTACATCTTTCATAATAAAAACTCCTTACATTCATTAGAAATACGAATAAATAATTGATATTTAGTAAAAAATGATGAAAATATGCTTTCCAGAATAGAATAGGTGGAAAAAAAGAAAATTATACTGTATAATATTTCCTGTTGCAAAATTGTAGAGTGTTAAAGCTAGAAAGAATGAAAGCAACAATCAGATACAGATTAGAAAATAAAGAAGCATGAATAAAAGAACTAAAAAATAAAAGGAAAGGAGTTAAAAGATGAGAGTTGAGATTGACACTCATACACATACGCTGGCAAGCGGACATGCATATAATACAATGAATGAAACCTGCTAAAAAAAGTCAATAATTATTTTTATCTTTTTTATTTTCTGTCACAAAATATATTTGCGTACCAC
>NZ_JAMOYX010000026.1:0-37859 GCF_023669465.1 Dorea sp. MB18-49 | reverse complement strand
ATAAGTAAAATTGTAGGGAAATACGCTTTTTTAAAATAAATATTTGAGGTGAGAAATATTGGATAAATATGAATATAGGGTAAAGACCGAGCAGATGCTTGATCATCTGGAAAAAAAGGAATACCAGAAAGCAATGGATATAGCTGAAAGTATAGACTGGCGAAGAGTAAAGAACGCTTCTATGCTTAATACGGTAAGTGAGATTTATGAATATAACGGAGAATTTAAGAAAGGGAGAGATATCTTATTCCTGGCATTTGACAGAGCACCGGGAAGCCGTAAAATCGTATATCGATTAGGTACATTGGCATTAAAGATTAAGGATATCAGAGAAGCGACAGACTGTTATGAAGAGTTTGTTAAGCTGGCGCCAAAAGACCCGAATCAATATATCCTGAAGTATAAGATCCTGAGAACTCAGGGAGCAGCACTTTCGGATCAGATTGCGGCGTTGGAAGAATTTAAAAAAGCGGAATATATTGAAAAATGGGCATATGAACTTGCCAAGTTATATGATGAGGCGGGAATGACTGCGGAATGTCTGGAAGAATGTGATGACCTGATTCTTTGGTTCAGCGAAGGAAAGTATGTATACCTGGCGATGGAACTTAAGATGAAGTATAAGCCACTGACGCCGCTTCAGCAGGAAAAATATGACAGCCGTCCGGGAGCAGTAAAGAAGCAGCCGGAACCTGTAAAACAGACGGAGTCAACATTGGAAGAAGTTGACGATGAGAATGAATATGATGAAGGTTCTGAGGAAGAGGTACAGGAAAGTACGGTGCAGAGAATAGATGATGCACAAGTACAGGAGATTCCGCCGGAGCCGGTTCCGATGCAGGAAGAGTTTGAAATACCGGAGGAAGCCGCACAGGCAGATGTCGTACCGGAGGAAGTTGTACCGGAAGCAACTGCAGCAGTGGAAGAGACTCCGATGTATAGGGAAGAAGAACCGGAAGCATCTGTTGAGACACCTGAAGAGCATACATCAGCAATCAAACAGGTAGTTACGGGGGCCACATTAGAAGAAGCTCTGGCACAGGGTGTTGCTGTTGCAAGCGGTATTAATATTGAAGAAGAAGCAATGAAAGAGCGCGAGGATGAAATCCTGGCAAACGGTCAGATGATGATCGATGATATCCTTCAGAAATGGGAAGCAAAACAGAAAGATCATGAAGAGGCGATTGCAAAGCAGAAAGCCAAAGATGAGGAGCGTCTCCAGAAGGAAAGAGAACAGGCAAGAATCCGTCAGGAAGAAGAGCGCAAAGAAGTAGAAAGAAAAGCAGCTGAAGCAGAGGCCAGAAGAAAAGCTGAAGAAGAGGCCAGAAGAAAAGCCGAAGAAGAGGCCAGAAGAAAAGCTGAAGAAGAGGCAGCAAGAAAAGCAGCTGAGGAAGAAGCCAGAAGAAAAGCTGAAGAAGAGGCCAGAAGAAAAGCTGAGGAAGAGGCAGCAAGAAAAGCAGCCGAGGAAGAAGCCAGAAGAAAAGCCGAGGAAGAGGCAGCAAGAAAAGCAGCCGAAGAAGAGGCCAGAAGAAAGGCTGAAGAAGAAGCAGCAAGAAAAGCAGCTGAGGAAGAAGCCAGAAGAAAAGCCGAGGAAGAGGCAGCAAGAAAGGCTGAAGAAGAAGCAAGAAGAGCAGCCGAAGAAGAGGCCAGAAGAAAGGCCGAGGAAGAGGCAGCAAGAAAAGCAGAGGAAGAGGCAGCCGACGAGGAAAAATCTGAAAGAAATACACAGAGAATACCGGATGACATTGTCCGTCTGATGGAAGAGATGGAGAGTGAAAATGAAGATTCCGAAGATGAGATTTATGAGGAAGAACTTGAAGACGGTCCGGGAATGGATGAAGATTTCATAGAAGGAATCGAAGATGAGCTTGACGGACTGGATATGAATGGAAGCAGTTTCGAGGAAGGTGATTTTGACGAAGCCGACTTTGAGGAAGAGGATCTTGAAGGGGAAGACTTTGACGAAGCCGACTTTGAGGAAGAAGATCTTGAAGGAGAAGACTTTGACGAAGGCGACTTTGAGGAAGAAGATTTCGACGAGGAAGACTTTGACGAAGCTGATTTTGAGGAAGAAGATCTTGACGAGGAAGAACTTGAAGAGGCCGATTTTGACGAAGACGAAGACGACTTTGAAGACATAGATGATGAAGAAACCGATTTTGACGAAGGCGACTTTGAAGAAGATATGGACGAAGAGGATTTCGACGAAGAAGAGATCGACGATGACGAAGAGCTTGATTTTGGCGAAGACCTTGAAGGGGAAGATTTTGACGAAGCTGACTTTGAGGAAGAGGATCTTGATGAAGGAGACTTTGACGAAGGCGACTTTGAGGAAGAAGATTTTGACGAAGAAGAGATCGAAGATGAGGATGACACAGAAGAATTAGAGATTGAAGAGCCATCCGAAGAAGAGATCCAGGCAAGAATTAAAAAGTCAAAAGGTGGAGTTCCATTTGATACCGGATTCGTTGTAACAGGAAGATATGATCTGAGTGCAACGAGTGAAATCGGATTAAAGGCAGGACTTACGGAAGAACAGAAGAAGTTATTCTCATATTTCGTTCCGGTAAGAGGAATGAGTGAACAGATCGTAGAGGTTCTTGATAATGACAGACGTGCCCAGAGAGAGGGTACTTCCAAGACAGGAAACCTTCTGGTAATCGGAAGAAAAGGATCTGGTAAAACAGTTCTTGCGGTTGATATCGTAAAAGCAATCCAGAAACAGAGAAATCTGAAACAGGGTAAAGTAGCGATCGTTACAGGTGAGTCTTTGAATAAGAAAGAACTTACGAATATCATCCAGAAGCTTCGTGGAGGAGCAATCATCATTGAACATGCTGGCAAGCTGAATTCAAGAACGGTAAAAGAACTTAATTATCTGATGGAAAAAAAGACAGGTGAATTACTTTTCGTACTGGAAGATCAGAGAAAACCTCTGGAGCGTCTGATGACAGCTAATCCGGAATTCAAGAAGAAATTCAGTTCGAAACTGGAACTTCCGGTATTCATTAATGATGAGCTGGTAACATTCGGTCAGACATATGCGAAAGAGAATGGATATAAACTGGATGAGATGGGAATCCTTGCACTGTACAGCCGTATCGATGTAATGCAAAGAGAAGACCATGCAGTATCTGTTGCAGAAGTTAAAGAGATCATGGATGAAGCAATTGCTCATTCACAGAAAGCAAATGTAAAACACCTTGCACGAAGAGTATTTGGTAAGGGAACAGATGATTCTGACAGAATTATTCTGAAAGAAGAAGATTTTAAAATTTAAGTCAGATTTTGGAAGAGTTTTGACAAACTAAACTGTCAAAACTCTTTCTTTTTGCCCTTTTGTAAAGTATAATGTTGTTATAAATATGCAACAGAATGCGAGGGGTAATTATGGCTGAAAAAAAGAAGAAACCGTATGAAATAGGCGAGCTGGATCAATACCTTTTCGGACAGGGAAATCATTACGAGATTTATAAGAAGCTGGGTGCACATCTGGTACAGGACGGAAAACAAAAAGGTGTGTATTTTGCGGTATGGGCACCGCATGCACAGGCAGTTTCGGTAGTCGGAGAGTTCAATGAATGGGATACAGAGGCGAACCCGATGAAGAGAGAAGAACCTCTGGGAATCTATACCTGTTTTATACCTGGTGTGAAGAAAAATCAGATGTATAAGTATTGTATTGAGACTTATTCGGGAGAACAGATATTTAAGGCAGATCCATATGCCAATTATGCGGAATTAAGACCTGGAACAGCATCCAGAGTTACAGATATCGAGAATATAAAATGGACGGATACAGAATGGATGACCCACAGAAAGACCTGGAATCATAAGCATAAGCCGATGTCTATCTATGAGGCACATATTGGTTCCTGGATGCGCCATCCGGGACGGGAAGATGAAGGTTTCTATACATATAGAGAGTTTGCCAGAGCAATTACCAAATATATTAAAGAAATGGGTTATACACATGTGGAGCTGATGGGGATCGCGGAGCATCCGTTTGACGGTTCCTGGGGATATCAGGTGACTGGTTATTATGCACCGACATCCCGGTATGGAACACCGGAAGATTTCGCATGGATGATCAATTATCTGCATAGAAATAAGATCGGTATCATTCTGGACTGGGTACCGGCCCATTTCCCGAAGGATGCACATGGACTTGCTGATTTTGACGGAACTGCGACGTATGAATATGCAGATCCAAGACTTGGAGAACATCCGGACTGGGGAACAAAAGTGTTTGACTTTGGAAAAAATGAAGTCCGCAATTTCCTGATCTCCAATGCATTGTTCTGGATTGAAAAATTCCATATAGACGGACTTCGTGTAGATGCTGTTGCGTCTATGTTATATCTGGATTATGGACGAAAAGATGGCGAATGGGTAGCGAATAAGTATGGTGAGAATAAGAACCTTGAAGTGATTGATTTCTTCAAACATTTGAACTCTGTTGTTCTTGGAAGAAATCCGGGAGCACTCATGATCGCAGAAGAATCTACAGCATGGCCGAAGGTTACCGGTGATGTGGAAGAAGGCGGTTTAGGTTTCAGCCTGAAGTGGAATATGGGATGGATGCACGATTTCACGGAATATATGAAGCTGGATCCATATTTCCGTAAGGATAATCATCATCTGATGACATTTGCCATGAGTTATGCATACAGTGAGAATTATATCTTGGTATTGTCGCATGATGAAGTGGTACATCTTAAGTGTTCGATGCTTAATAAGATGCCGGGACTGGGATTTGATAAATATGCTAACCTTAAAGCTGGTTATGCATTCATGATGGGACACGCCGGTAAGAAGCTTCTTTTCATGGGGCAGGAATTCGCACAGCTTCGTGAATGGAGCGAGGAAAGAGAACTTGACTGGTTCCTGTTGGCTGAGCCGGAGCATCAGCAGATGAAAGAGTGGGTAAAAGCGTTGCTTCATCTGTATAAGAGTCATAAAGCGATGTATGAGATGGATCAGAGCTGGGAAGGATTTGAATGGATCAATGCGGATGATGGATACAGAAGTATCTATAGTTTCATGAGACATTCCAAAGGTGCAAAGAAGAATCTGTTGTTCGTCTGCAACTTTACGCCGATGGCAAGAGATGATTACAGAGTCGGAGTTCCGAGAAAGAAACAGTATAAGTTGATTCTGAACAGTGATGAGGAAAAATACGGCGGAACCGGAGCGGTAAGGAAGAAGATCTATAAGGCTGAGGCAAAAGAATGTGATGGAAGACCGTATTCATTTGCTTATAAGCTGCCGCCTTACGGAGTTGCTGTGTTTGAATTTTAAGAGGAGTAATTTTAGGATTATTTAAATTTTGGAATAGAGAGATTTTAATTTGAATAAAGTAAAATAAAAAACGCCGGGAAGTTTTTTTAAGCTTCCCGGTGTTTTTATACTAAAGTATGCAAGAAAAGCTGCCAGTGGCAGGTTTGCTGTATTGTCATTATAATTCGTTTGTTACTATAATTACCTGCTAATGCTTATGTCTAGTTGGCAGAGCCGTTAGTTGTGGAATCAGACGTATCAGAGTTGGAAGAATCTGATTCGCTGCTGCCTGGTAAGCTGCTCTGAGTATCGGACTGATCATCGGCACTGTTATTCAGTGAAGAATCATCCGCAGAGTTGTCTGTTGTGCCGGCATCTGAAGAATCTGCATCACTGTTCAGAGAATCATTCTGTGTGTCGTCAGACTGATCATCATCAGTATCTTTGCTGTCCTCTGTATTGGCATCGTTTTTGCTCTTATCTGAATTGTCTTTTTTAGAATCGCTTCCGCCGAACAGATCCTTGAAGAATTTCTTGATCTTGCCCCAGAATCCGCTGTCATCGCTGTTGTCATCCGAACTGCTGTCGGAAGAATTATCTGCGCTGTCGGAATTGTTCGAAGAAGAGTTGTCGGAAGAATCCAGTGTGCTGTTACTTACGACATCATCGCCGAGTGCACTGTCATCCGTATTGTTGATGATTCCGCCATCAGAGCTGTCACTGCCGCCGAAGATTCCCTTGATGGAATTCCAGAGGTTGGAGAAGAATCCCTCGCTCTTTCCGTCGATGTTGTTCAGTGTATTCTTCAGTGCTTTGACATCATAGTCATACTGGGAAATGTTCTTTAACAGTTCAGTGATCTTGTCGATCTGTTCCTGTGTCAGAGTGACATCGTTATTCTTGGCAGCATCTTCCACTGCATCCTGAATATCGTTTTCATCTTTTAAGCCGTCTTCAATAACGCTTTCTTTGGCATCATTCATGACATCTTCGGCTTTGTCCTGTCCGATATCATTTGCCAGATCTCCTGTTGTGACAAGTTCGTCGGTTGCGGCAGCCTTCTGATCTTCGTTCAGAGTTGTTCCGGTGGCTTTCTCATAAGCCATCATGATTCCTGTCAGTGCGCCTGTTCCGGATACTTCGATCGGAGAAGCAGCGATAACGTTACAGTTCTCGACACCGGATGTAAGAAGTGTACTGGAGATCATAGAACTTGTAACATAAGTTAAGTTGGAAACCTTTACTTGGATTCCGCCGCTTGTGGTCGGCTCTACATATGAACAGCTGTAGGTACGGGTACCGATCTGTTCTTCCGGAGCGACCCCTTCGAGATATTTTCTTTCATCTGCATTGGTAACTTCGATGACTTCTGCTTTGTCAGAAGAGGTACCAAAGTACTCATACATGGAATTCTTCTGTGAATCTGACAGGTTGGCTCCAAGTGTTACAACTTTAGATGAATCTGCCTTTACGACCAATGGTGCCGCAGTAGAACCAAGTACAACTGCCATGGCAACTGGTAATGCTCTTTTTAAATTTTTCATAATGCGTGGTGTGTTCACCATGCCCCCTTTTTATTAAATATATTTATCCCTGTTACTTCTTAAATATAGCATAAAAAACTATGTTTTCCTAGGAAATATAAATTAACTATTTCTAAAGATTTTCTGTAGACGTGCGTCAAAATCGTTCTGTGATATCATCCCCTGCATGACAGCGATCAGTTCCTGGTCTTTGAAAAAGAGAAATGTCGGAAGAAGATCTGTCTGATACTCAGCTGCGAGAAGTTCGGATTCTGTGGTCTCTACTTCAAAAAAGCGAATGCTGCCGGAATATTTTTTCTGGTATTTTTTTTCGAGATCTTCTATAATGGGACGCATCATTGCACATTTTCCACACCAGACGGCGTAGAACATGACTACGGCAAACACGGGATGTTCCGTGCTTTCACCCGCCGGTGCATCGGAAGAAAGCTGCCAGTGACAGGCCCTGAAGCTTTCAAAGTTTTGTGTCGTCAGATGTAACATAAGCTTCCACCCTTTCACAGGATTACAGGAGCATAAGATATGCTCTCTATTAATATATGAAAGGAAAGGGAAGAGGTTCCTTTATCTGCGTTTTGCGATCAGTTTGCAGATCGGATTGCCCATGGAAGAGAATTTTGCTTCATATTCGGTCATAATATTTCCTTGGTTCATCTTACTGTCATTATGAAGATCATAGGAAAGCTGATCCAGAACGAACAGTTCGGAAGTCTTAAGTTCTTCTACGGAAAAGTCGAAGAGCGGACGGTTGTCTGTCTTGAATTCTACGGTTCCGTCTGCAGTCAGGACTTTGTCATAAAGCTTGAAAAATTCGTTGGATGTCAGTCTTCTTCTTGCATGGCGGGCCTTTGGCCATGGATCGGAGAAGTTCAGGTAGATACGGGATACTTCCGCTGGGGCGAATACCGTCGGCAGGTCATTCGCATCCATACAGATGAATCGGATGTTGGCAGGAGCTTTTCCTTCGGCTTCCAGTTCCTGGAATTTCTCAACGGCACGTAATAAGACGCTGGAATAGCGTTCGATGCCGACGTAGTTGATCTGTGGGTTTTCGGCTGCGAGAGTCAGAAGAAACTGACCTTTTCCCATACCGATCTCGATGTGCAGCGGTCGTTCATTTTGGAACTCCTGATTCCAGTGTCCGCATAAGCTTTCCGGATTCTTAACAACTTCTTTGCAGGCTTCGAGAACGCTCTCTGCACGTGGTATATTTCTAAGACGCATATGTGTGTTCCTCCTTATAATCAATGGATTTGCAAGGATTTTCTGACATTTTGCAAATCGTTCTTAGTTTAGCGTCTGTGCAGGAAAAAGTCAATGGAAGTGGAAATTGTCAGAAGAATTGAGAAAAATAATACAATATATACAAAATGATAGTGGTAATTTTAGAAAATAGGTGTATTATTATAACATGGATAAAAAAGTAACAATTATTCGTTGTGAAATGTGCAAAAAGGAGGGCGGCTTATGAACTCTGTTATTGAGAAATTGGCTGAAGTGGAAGAAACGGCGGAGGCGATCGTAGAGCATGCCAGACAGCAGAAAAGTGAAATTGAAAAACAGATACAGGAAGAAAGGAATCAATTTGACCGGGACCTGGAAGAAGAGACACAGAAAAAACTGGAGAAGATAAAAGCAAAGTCGCAGCAGGAAGTAGAGAAAGTTCTGGACCGGGAACGGAAGAAGGACCAGAAGGCGATTGATGATCTGAAGAGGGAATACGAAGAAAATCATGACATTTATGCAGAGGAAATCGTAAGACATATGATCGAGGTGTAGCGTATGGGAAATGTGATGGCTTACAGCGGGATCACGACAAAGGTACGTGCGATGTCGGCGAAGCTTCTGAAAGAGAAAGATTATGATACGATCGCAGGTCTTGGTACAGTGACAGAAGCAATCGAATATCTGAAAGACAAGACGGCGTATGCACCATATGTGGAGCGGATGGATGTTTCCTTATATCATAGGGGAAATGTGGAGAAGATCCTGTATCAGTCGTTGTTCGATGATTATTCGAGGATCTTCCGGTTTGCCGGGATGGAGCAGAAGACGTTCTTAAAATTATACTGGAAACGGTATGAAGTCGATCTGATCAACTACTGTTTGAGGATCGTGTTCAATCATTATGAGAAACCATTTGATCTGGAATACAAGAAAGAGTTTTTTGACAGATATTCACAAATTTCCATAGACCGGTTGATAACTTCGAAAAATATCGACGAGCTTGTAGATAACTTACGGGATACGGAATATTATGGTGCGCTTGCCAGAATCAGAGATTCCGGAGCGGGAACGCTGTTTGATTATGATCTGGCATTGGATCTGTATTATTTTTCTACGATGTGGAAAAAGGGAAAACGGGTTCTGAAAGGACATGAGCAGAAGATATTCTTAAAGGACTATGGAATGAAGATCGATCTTCTGAATCTTCAGTGGATCTACCGTGCGAAGAAGTATTATCATATGCTTCCGCCGGATATCTATTCGATGACGATCCCGATCCACTATCGGATAAAAGTAGAAGAATTCAAGACACTGGTGGAGACGCCGACACTGGAACAGTTTGAAGCAGAAGTGGAAAAGACGTACTATGCAGGAAAATATAATTATATGCAGACGGATAAAACACTGGAACAGATGTACCGCGACTGCCTGCGGAAGTTGTACCTGACTGATAAAAGGAATGATCCGTATTCGATCGCGATCGTCAATACGTATCTGTTCCTGAAAGAAGAAGAAATCTATAAACTAACGACAGCCCTTGAGTGTATCCGTTACGGTTTGACGAAGGGAAAGACATTAGGATACTTAGGAGGTGTGAATCAATGATTGTTAAGATGAAGTTCTTAAGCATCAGCGGACCGAAGAATGATATCGACCGTGTCTGCGAGGTGTATCTGTCGAAATACGAGATGCAGCTTGAGAATGCGGCGGCAGAGCTTAAGACGACCGACAACCTGCAGCCTTTTGTGGAAGTCAATCCATACAAAGAGCCGCTTGCGAAGGCAGAACAGTTCAGCGCACTGTTAGCGGATGAAGACCAGAGGATCGATGTATCGATGAATCAGGAGGATATGCTGAACCTGATCCGGGATGTCAATCATGACTATCTGGATCTGCTGGAGAAGAAAGAGTTAACGAAGAAGCAGGTAGATGAATACAAAGAAAAGCTTCTGATCATGGAGCCGTTCCGGACACTGGAACTGGATATGCAGAAATCATTAAAGTATAAATATATGAAAGTCCGGTTCGGACGGGTAGATGTGAATTATTACAAACGTCTGGAAAAATATTTATTTGATGATCTGAATGCGGTATTTATCGAAGGTACGAGGAATGAAAATTATGTATACGGATGTTATTTCGTATCGAATGCGGATTCCAGTAAGGTGGATTCGGTATTCAATTCCTTACATTTTGAAAGGATTGCAATTCCATCCGAATACATAGGAACGCCGGCGCAGGCCTGTGAAGAGCTTGAAAAAGAAATTGAAGAAAAACAGAAAGAGATTGCTGGGATTAAAAAACAGATCAGTGAGCTGATGGCAAAGAATGCCGCAAAGCTCCGAGGTGCGAAGAAGCGTCTGGAAGAACTGGCTACGAACTTTGATGTCCGCAAGCTGGCGGCAAGGATCGAAGAGGGAGATAATAAAGAAGACTATTACATCCTGTGCGGATGGATGGGCGAAGATGATGTGAACAAATTCCTGGCGGAATCGAAGAATGATGATAAGGTATTCGTTGTTGTAGAAGAAGACAAGGAGAAATTCTTCGGAGAGCCGCCGACGAAGCTTAAGAATCCAAGGTTCTTCAAGCCGTTCGAGATGTTCATCCGGATGTACGGGCTTCCGGCAAATGATGAGATGGATCCGACGATCTTCGTGGCACTGACGTATACATTTATCTTTGGTGCGATGTTCGGGGATGTCGGCCAGGGCTTATGCCTGTTTGTATTCGGCGGGCTTTTGTACCTGATTAAGAAGATCAACCTGGCTGGGATCATATCCATTGCGGGACTGTTCTCAACATTCTTTGGATTCATGTTCGGAAGTATCTTCGGATTCGAAGATGTGATACAGGCACACTGGTTAAGGCCGGTGGATGCGATGACGAACCTGCCGTTTATCGGACAGCTCAACACAGTATTTGTGGTTGCCATTGCATTTGGCATGGGACTGAATATCCTGGTGATGATCTTTAACGTGATCAATTCGATCAAGAGTCATGATGTGGAAAATATGTTATTTTCCCATAATGGAATCGCGGGACTGGTGTTCTACGGATTCCTGGTGCTGACGATAGTGCTTTACATGACGGGACATAAGGTTCCGGGCAATATCCTGATGGTGATCTTCCTGGGAGTTCCGGTGATCTTGTTCGTATTCAAGGAACCGCTGGGAAATCTGGTGACAAAGCAGCATAAGAAGATGGAAGAGGGCAAGGTAATGTTCTTCGTGCAGGCGTTCTTCGAACTGTTCGAGACGATGCTGAGCTATTTCTCCAATACCATTTCTTATGTGCGTATCGGTGCATTTGCCGTCAGCCATGCGGCGATGATGGAGGTTGTGCTGATGTTATCCGGCGCAAGTGCGGGACACACGAACTGGATCGTGTTCGTGCTTGGAAATGTGCTGGTGTGCGGACTGGAAGGTCTGGTCGTCGGTATCCAGGTACTGCGTCTGGAATATTATGAGATGTTCAGCAGGTTCTATAAGGGAACCGGACGGGAGTTCAAGCCGTTTCACAGCCAGAGTGACGAAAAGTAAAGGAACGATTTAAGCGATTTTGTGATCCAGAGGATAAATCGCCATGCGTTCGAAAGAAGCTGCCAGTGGCAGGTTCTGTAGAGGAAAAATAATAAGACAGAATTCAGAGATATATTTACAGGAGGACAAAAATATGAGCCTGACAGTTAGATTATTGTTAATTGCAACATTGTTACTTAGCATTGTAATTCCATTCGGATATTTCCTGATCGGACAGAGGACGAAGAAGCGTTATAAAAGGGCCATCGGCACGAATGTATTTTTCTTCTTTAGTACTATCCTGATCGCGGGAATCATGCTCTTTGCGGGAGATCCGGTACAGGCAGCAGAAGCAGCCGGCAATACGGCATCGAACGCAACCGGATTCGGATACCTGGCAGCAGCACTTTCAACCGGTCTTTCCTGCGTCGGTGGTGGTATCGCCGTTGCAAGTGCAGCAAGTGCGGCTCTTGGGGCAATCAGCGAGGATTCCAGTGCACTTGGTAAGTCACTGATCTTCGTAGGTCTTGCAGAAGGTGTGTGTCTGTACGGACTGATCATCTCCTTCATGATCTTAGGTAAATTGTAAGATGAAGATGTATCTGATCAGTGATAATATCGATACTCTGACAGGAATGCGTCTCGCAGGGGTAGACGGAATCGTGGTACATGAAAGAGAAGAACTCCGGTGTGCAATCGAGAATGCCATGGAGGATAAGGATGTAGGTGTGATTCTGCTGACGGAGAAATTCGGAAGAGAATTCCCAGACCTGATAGACGAGATCAAGCTGGAGCGGACGATGCCGCTTCTGATCGAGATTCCTGACAGACACGGGACCGGACGTAAGAAAGATTTTATCACGTCGTATGTAAATGAAGCGATAGGGTTGAAATTATAGACAGGAAGAAGGTGGCACATTTGACAAACGAAGAGAAGATCACGCATATCCGGACGGCGGCGATGGAAGAAGCAAGAGCGGAGGCGAATGCGATCGTAAAGCAGCATGAGGATGCGCTTCGAAGTGTGTTCGAACAGCATCAGATCGAAGCCAGACGGCAGTCGGAGACGAGAGTGCGTGCAGAGAGTGTAACTGCGAAACAGCAGCTGAACATGGCAATGTCAAAGGCGCAGCTTGAATTAAAACGTGAGATGGGAAAGACGCAGACAGAACTTAAGACGGAACTGTTCGAAGAAGTGCAGTTAAAGCTTCTGGCGTTCATGAGAACGGAAGAGTATAAAGAAGTTCTGATCCGTTATATAGAGAAAGCAGCACAGTTTGCATCGGGGATGGCGATGACGATCTATATCAATCCGTCTGATGCAGACAAGAAGACATATCTGGAAGAACGTACGGGAATGACGCTGACGATCAGCAAAGTGGATTTTATCGGCGGGGTGCGTGCGGTTGTGCCTGAGAAGAATGTCCTGGTGGACTATGCATTCAAAGGTGCACTGGAGAATGAATACCAGAAATTCCAGTTCCGGGGAGGTGTAAAGGGTGAGTAGCGGAAAGACAGAAAAGATATATGGCATCAACGGCCCGGTCATTTACCTGAAAGGGAAGACGGATTTTAAGATGTCGGAAATGGTCCATGTGGGAGAAGAAAAGCTGGTTGGCGAAGTCATTTCCCTGGATAAGGACCGGACGACGGTACAGGTGTATGAGGAGACTTCCGGACTGCATCCGGGAGAACTTGTGGAAGGTATGGGAGCGGCAGTGTCGGTTACGCTGGCACCCGGCATCCTGAATAATATCTTTGACGGTATTGAGAGACCGCTGGAGCGGATCGCTGACAAGGGCGGGGCATTTATCACCCGTGGTGTCAGTGTGGACGCACTGGACCGTCAGAAACTCTGGGAGACGCATATCACAGTGGCTGAAGGCGATATGGTACAGGGTGGAACGATCATTGCGGAAGTGCCGGAGACGCGGGCTATCGTGCACAAATGCATGGTTCCGCCGGGAGTAGAAGGGACTATTGTATCGGTGGTTCCGGATGGTGAATATACGATTGATGAGACGCTGGTTACGATTGAACTGTTCAATGGAGAAAAACGAGAACTTTCGATGACACAGCACTGGCCGATCCGTGTACCGAGACCGGTGAACCGGAGATTCCCGGCAAGTGTGCCGCTGGTAACAGGACAGCGAATTCTGGATACGATGTTCCCGATTGCAAAAGGTGGAACGGCTGCGATCCCGGGAGGATTCGGAACGGGTAAGACGATGACCCAGCATCAGATCGCAAAATGGTCGGATGCGGATATTATCATATATATCGGATGCGGCGAGCGTGGAAATGAGATGACACAGGTTCTGGAAGAGTTTTCGGAGCTGGTCGATCCGAAATCGGGCAATCCATTGATGGACAGAACGACGCTGATCGCCAATACATCGAACATGCCGGTAGCTGCCCGTGAGGCGTCCATTTATACCGGACTGACACTGGCGGAATATTACCGTGACATGGGGTATGATGTGGCGATCATGGCGGATTCGACATCCAGATGGGCAGAGGCACTGCGAGAGCTTTCGGGACGACTGGAAGAGATGCCGGCGGAGGAAGGATTCCCGGCGTATCTGGCATCGAGACTGTCGGCATTCTATGAAAGAGCCGGCATGATGCAGACGTTAAATGGTGCGACAGGATCGGTCTCTATCATCGGAGCGGTATCTCCGCAGGGAGGAGATTTTTCTGAACCGGTTACGCAGAATACGAAGCGTTTCGTGCGCTGTTTCTGGGGACTGGACAAATCACTGGCGTATGCGAGACATTTCCCTGCGATCCACTGGCTGACAAGTTACAGTGAATACCTGAACGACTTAAGCGGTTGGTATTCGGATCATGTATCGCCGAAATTCGTTGATTACCGGAACCGTCTGATGGCGATCCTGAACCAGGAGAGCAGCCTGATGGAGATCGTAAAACTGATCGGCGGGGATGTGCTTCCGGATGACCAGAAGCTGATCCTGGAGATTGCGAAGGTGATTCGTCTGGGATTCCTGCAGCAGAATGCATTTCATAAGGATGATACGTGTGTATCACTTGAGAAGCAGTTCAAGATGATGGATGTTATTCTGTATCTGTATAAGACGAGCCGGAAACTGGTGGCGATGGGGATGCCGATGTCGGTGCTGAAGGCAGAAGGTATATTTGAGAAGGTCATTGCAATCAAGTATGATGTGCCGAATGACAATCTGCAGTTACTGGATCTGTATAAACTGGATATTGATGACTTTTATAACCGCGTCATCGAGAAAAATGCGTAAAGGGAGGGACGTAAGATGGCAATAGAATATCTTGGACTGAGCAGCATTAATGGCCCTCTCGTCGTACTGGAAGGCGTGGAAAATGCATTTTACGATGAGATCGTGGAATTTATTGTAGATCATGATACGAGGAAAATGGGACGTATCGTGGAGCTGGATGAAGATAAGGCCGTGATCCAGGTATTTGAAGGAACGGAAAATATGTCGCTGGATAATACCCACACGAGGCTTACGGGACATCCGATGGAAGTTGCCGTGTCAGAGGAAATGCTGGGCCGTACATTTAACGGGATCGGGGAAGCAATCGATGGCCTTGGACCGATCACAGATGCTGAGAAGCGGGATGTAAACGGACTTCCGCTGAATCCGGTCAGACGGGAATACCCGAGAAACTATATCCGTACCGGAATCTCGGCAATTGACGGACTGACGACACTGATCCGCGGGCAGAAGCTTCCGATATTCTCAGGAAACGGACTTCCGCATGATCAGCTTGCGGCACAGATCGTCAAGCAGGCTTCGCTTGGTGACAATTCGGATGAACAGTTCGCAGTTGTATTCGGAGCAATGGGTGTGAAGCACGATGTGGCGGAATTCTTCCGTAAGACATTCGAGGAAAGCGGTGTGGCAGACCATGTGTGTATGTTCTTGAACCTGGCGAATGACCCGGTGGTGGAGCGTCTGATCACGCCGAAGGTAGCACTGACGGTAGCAGAGTATCTGGCATTTGAGAAAAATATGCATATTTTGGTTATCCTGACGGATATGACTTCCTTTGCAGAAGCCATGCGTGAAGTATCGTCTTCGCGTGGTGAGATTCCGTCAAGAAAAGGATATCCGGGATATTTATACAGTGAACTGGCAACAATCTATGAACGTGCCGGTATTGTGGACGGGGCAAATGGTTCGGTGACGCAGCTTCCGATCCTGACGATGCCGAATGATGATATCACACATCCGATCCCGGACCTTACCGGATACATTACAGAAGGGCAGATCGTACTGGACCGTAATCTTCACGGTCAGGCAGTCTATCCGCCGATCAGTATCCTGCCATCGCTTTCGCGTCTGATGAAGGACGGTATCGGAAAAGGATATACCAGGGAAGATCATCAGGATCTTGCAAATCAGTTATTCTCCGCTTATGCGAAGGTCGGAGAGGCGAGAAACCTTGCTTCCGTTATTGGAGAGGATGAATTGTCGCCGATTGACAAGCAGTATCTGAAGTTCGGTGAAGAATTTGAAAAACGTTATATCGGGCAGGGACCGACGGAGAACCGTACGATGATGGAGACTTTGGATCTTGGATGGGAACTGCTTGGACTTCTGCCGAAGGAAGAACTGGACCGTATTGATACGAAGCTGATTGAGAAGTACTGGAAGGATACGCGGGATACGCTGGAGACAGAAGAGTAGGAGGGATGCATATGGATCCGAGAGAATTTCCTACCAAGGGAAATCTGATGCTTGCGAAGAATTCTCTGATGCTTGCGCGTCAGGGCTACGATCTGATGGATAAGAAGCGGAATATTCTTCTGAAAGAACTGATGGGACTGATCGATGAGGCAAAAGATATTCAGGAAGAGATCGATGCGACATTTACAAAAGCATACGCCTGCCTGCAGCGTGCCAATATCGAACATGGAATCAGCAAAGTTCAGGAGCTGGCATTTACCGTTCCGATCGAAGACTCTCTGAAGATGCAGACCAGGAGTATCATGGGAACCGAGATTCCGCACATTAAGTACGATGCGAAACAGAATGATCTGACGTATTCGTTCAGCACAACGCATGAGTCGGTGGATATCGCAAGAGAAGCCTTCCGGGAAGTGAAAGAGCTTACGATCAAGCTGGCAGAGGTGGAAAACTCGGCGTACCGTCTGGCGGCAAATATCAAGAAGACACAGAAGCGGGCGAATGCGCTTAAGAATATTACGATACCGATGTATACGAATCTGGTGCATACGATCAGTAATGCGCTGGAGGAGAAGGAAAGAGAAGAATTTACACGGTTGAAGGTGATAAAGAGGATGAAAATGTAGAAAAAATGTAAAATAGGCCGGTAGATTTCTGAAAATCTCCCGGCTTATTTTAACGACAAATTTTGCAGAGTAATTCCAGTTATCCCCAACAAAAGAGGAGTTATCCACGGGAAACTGTGGATAACTCCTCTTTTGTCTGATAATTCTATCGCATTAATCGACATAGAATGACAATGATTATAATGAACGGGATTTTTCTGTACTTACATTGATGCATTCAATTACAGCACCACGCATACCAGCCTTTTCGAGAGCTTCGCAGCCTTCGATGGTTGTTCCGCCCGGTGATGTAACCATGTCTTTTAACTCGCCCGGGTGGATTCCTTTTTCGAGAATCATCTTTGCAGTACCAAGGCAGGTCTGTGCTGCAAGGCGGTATGCCGTTGCACGCGGGAGTCCCTGTTTTACACCGCCGTCAGCCATGGCTTCAATGAACATAGCTACATAAGCAGGACCTCCGCCGCTTAAGCCACAGGCTGCATCTAAGAGGTGCTCCGGAATCATTTCTACCACACCGATCGTGCTGTAGATAGATTTTGCTGCTTCTAATTCGTCCTCTGTCAGATCGTTGTCGGAGCAGAGTGCAAATGCACCTTCGAATACCATTGCAGGGGTGTTAGGAAGAAGTCTTAAAATTCTAGGTGTGCCATCGATCATATTCTGGAGTCTCTCGACAGTGACACCGGCTACGATGGACATCAAAGCTTTTCCATCCAGGGCTTTTTTGCACTGTGACAGAGCTTTAAGGAGTCAGCTTATGAAGCTCCCACGCTTTCTCAATACTTCCCGGTGTTTCCATCAATAATTTCGTACCTTCTGCCATACATCTTGCAACATAGAGCATACCTTTCTGTCCGATAGTCATACCGGCCTGTTTGGCAGCAGCCCAGTGATGAAGCGGGGTGCCTTTACACATCGTAGCGGCACTTAAGGTGATCAGCGGAATCGTGTGGCTGACCTGTGAAGCATCTGTGCCGATAGCGATCGGAACCGGCTCATCTTCAAGCGGTTCTAGGCCGGAGAATAGTGTTCCGTCATTGATGAGCCCGGCTTCTTCTGTAATCTGCTTTGCGAAATCCAGTTCTTCCGGTGTATAAGTCGGTGTCGGGACTTGGGTCATGGCATCGTAATATAATTCTGTCAGTACCCGGTTAACTTTCATCTCACTGCAGCTTGCAACCAGTTCGATATCGACGGTGGTGTCTGTCATAAGAGCGGCACCTCTTGCGCAGTTGTCTACACGTTCGCTTGCATCTTCGGTGCGGGAACGTAAGTAGGAGCGGATGAAATAATTTGTCTTCGCGATATCCGGAACAACATTTGCCGGAAGGCCGTTATCAATGTAGGCATAATGCATACGGACATCTCCCGGTACGTGTTCACGGAGATAATTGACGCCTACATTCATGAGTTCGGCGGCATCCAGGGCACTGCGGCCTTTTTCCGGTGCTTTGGCAGCATGGGAACTAAGTCCGTGGAATGTGTAGTTCTTAATGTCCTGTGCCTGCCAGATATCGTTGCTGACACGGTTGCGGTCGAATGGATGCCAGGTAATAGCAACATCGAGGTCATTAAAGACTCCCTGATCGTTCATCACGATCTTGCCGGACATGATCTCTTCGGCCGGGCAGCCGTAGACGCGGATCGTTCCGGCAGCATCGGTTGCTTCCATATCGGCTTTTAATGCGCAGGCCGCTGCGGCAACAGCAGTTCCAAGCAGGTTGTGTCCGCAGGCGTGTCCGACACCTGCCAGAGCATCGTACTCAGCCAGGAATCCAAGGAGTGGTTTTCCACTTCCCCAGACTGCGGTAAATGAGGTGTCGATACCGGCTGTTTTCCATGTTATTTTAAATCCCTGGCTTTCCAGATAATCTGCCAGGCATTTGGAAGAAAGTGTCTCCTGATATGCAAGTTCCGGGTGATGGAAAATGTAATCGGCAGTATGTACAAGTTCTTCCTGATGATCGTCGAGCCAGCTGGCAATAATATTGTCAGGTGTATGTTCGGTTGTTAGTTTATTCAAAATATAGATACCTCCTCATAGAATCGGGTGTTTATCTATCATTTTAGCATAGAAAAACAGGATGTAAATAGATTTCATAGTTTTCTCATATGAAAAGTAAAAAATAATGTCAATAAGCAGCAAATTCTATTCAACCGGATAAAGACCGTTCAGTACATCCAGATATTCCTGTCCAAATGTATCTACATAATCAGCGAGCGCAAGTTTAACTGCCTCTTCCCCTTTTTCACCAAGATTCAGGATCAGAGCCTGACTGACGGTATATTTTAAATGTGCTGTGTGGAAATTAAAATCTTTCATACAGGAAGTCCCAAGTTTGGCCTTTTTCTCAGCCAATTCTTTTACCTCTTCCTGCGAGAGCGGGTGTCCCCAGTCGAATTCGCAACGCTTGCCGCCCCAGCTCATAGATGTGGCAGTCGGTGTACAGACGAAGTCGGAACGGAAACCCTGGTAAACGGCATTATCTACATTGACGCAATAATATTTCCCATATTCGGTAATGTTATGCTTTTTCCATGCTTCACACCATGCACATTTTGCAATGTAAGTCTGAAGTGTCGGTTCGGTGCGAAGCGTTCCGAAGTCCATTTGTCCGGCGTAATCTGGTTTCCATTCACCGTATGCCTGATTGGTCATGGTAGTCAGTTCATCACCGTGTGCGAGTGCATTTGCCGCCATGCGGGCACCCCGCTCATTTCCATAGGTAGTCATTCCGGCAAGGATTGCGTCTTTTCCGGCTTCACCGCATAATTCAATTGCATGTTTGGCGAGAAATGCGAACATCATGGCGTGATGTTCGATTTTGCAGCTGACAGGACAGACTTTATTTTCATTTTCACTCATATTAAAAACTCCTTTCGACATTTGTAAGTGATAATCTATTTATTACAATACTACATTGTAGTGAAAAAGTCTCAAGAAAAGGCTTGATAAAAAGGAAAAAAGCGGTATGATAGTAAAAAAGAAAAAGCAATTACTTAAAAGTGAGAATAAAGTTGAAAATTAAAGAGGAAAAAAGTATGAGCAGGAAAAAGTTAAAAAATAGAAGACGAAAAGATCGTGCACAGAGAAAGATTCTGATTGCAGCAGTCTGCATAGCAGCAGTGATTATAGGTGTGGGAATCGGCGGGCATGTTATAAAAAAGAATGCCGGTAAAACGATGACAACGGCCGAGACGGAAAGTAAAAAGGCAGTATCAAAGAAAAAAGCAACTGCAAAAAAACTTACGATCAATGAGAATGAAACTGATGCATCCAATAAAGAAAATCAAGGCCAAAAAGATCAGGCAGATGACAGAAGTGAATTTGCAGTTCAACCAGGAAGAAAAGTGGGTACAACAGAACAATCGGATGAAAAAGTTGTCTATCTGACGTTGGATGACGGACCGTCTAAGAATACGCAGGCGGTGCTGGACATTTTGGATAAATACAATGCGAAAGCAACGTTTTTTGTTACAGGAGCCATGCCGGAATATAAAGATATGATCCAAAAGGCTTATGATAAGGGACATACGATCGGAATGCATACATATTCTCATGATTACGCAAAGGTGTATGCATCTGTTGATGCATATTTTCAGGATCTTGACCAGATTGGACAGCTTGTAAAAGAAGAGATCGGCTATGTTCCTTGTTTTATCAGATTTCCGGGAGGATCTTCGAATACCATATCTGCAAGTTACACGAAGGGAATTATGACAACGCTTACGCAGGAGGTTCAGGCAAGAGGATATCAATATTATGACTGGAATGGAAGTTCGGGAGACGGGGCCGTGAGAACAACGGAACAGCTTGTGGATCAGGCAACCAGTTTCCATGACAATAATATCATCCTGCTGTCACATGATTCCGAGACAAAAGATACAACTGTGGAAGCGCTGCCGAAAATTATTGAATATTATCAGTCACAGGGATATGTGTTCAAAGCATTGGATCTTAACAGCTATGTTGCACATCATGGTGTGAATAATTAATTATATATGTAGGGAAATGTGTTGATGGTTGTTGTACTTATGCTGAATAGAATAACGGAAGATCTGGCGGAAAACATGTAAATACAAAGAAGAAAAATGATGTTATCAACCAGAGTGAGACTACAAAGCCAGGTTCTGTCTCGTGAGGAGAACGGGTCTTGCCGGAAATATATTCAGACATTCCAAATGAAAATATTACACTGGAATAAAAAAGCAGGATGTCTAAGATCAGGAAATTCCGGCCGAGAATCCCGGAATATGTGTAAAAAACAGAAACAGTAAAAAACATTCCGAGAAGCACACCCAGATACCGACAGTAAAAGAACGGTAAAACAACCGGATGCAGAGACAGATATTCCCATATGCTTACGAATAAAAAAGGAAAATATAAAAGTTTCAAATGTTCCCACACGGATTCATTAACCGGGCAGAAAAGTGCAACGATTGGAGACTGCCCGGATAAAAAATACAGGAAATGATTCAGTGTTCCGAGAAAGGCAGCGACCAGGACAAAATGCAGAGCTGTGCCTTGAATGCAGGAGATAATCTCTGTACAGACAGTATGAAAGATTTTTTTGAAATTGGTTGTAACATAATGGATAATATGGCTCATAAATTCAACCCCCATATCAATATATGAGAAAAATAAAAAAATATGAAAAAAAGTAAAAAAAGTACTTGCATTTTTAAAAACCTTATTATATAATAAGTCTTGTCGTTACGGAGAACGTAATACAGACAACCAAAGATGCGCGATTAGCTCAGTTGGTAGAGCACCTGACTCTTAATCAGGGTGTCCAGGGTTCGAACCCCTGATCGCGCACTATTAAATCACTGTTTTTGCAGACTGCGAGCTGCGGGGATGGTGATTTTTTTGTTGCTTATTTCCGGGAAAACTGAGGTCAATAATTTCTGATTGAACTTCGGATAAGTCTTGAGCCGGAAATACGTTCGTGTTAGTATAATCATAATTTACAATAGAAGAAAAGAGTGAGAAGATGAGCAGTCATACACTGGAAGGAAAGAAAAAGACACAAAATGGCGTGAAGCGGCTGATGTTCACGGTGCTTTCGATATTATTGGAAGTGGTGTTCCTGGTTGGAATATTCAAGGGGCTGAATGAATACGCGGTATTCATAGATAATCTGACCAGAATATTTGCCGTCATACTGGTTCTGAAAATATATGGAAGAAATGAGACTTCCTCGATGAAGACACCGTGGATCATCCTGATCCTGACATTTCCGATCCTTGGAGTAGCACTTTATTTTATGATCGGTATGAACGGTGGAACTCGGAAGATGCGGATGCGTTACAAAAGGATTGATGAGAAGCTTCTGCCACTTTTGCCGGAAAATAAGGAAGTGCTGGAACGTCTGAATGTGTCAGATCCGAAGGCGGGAAATGTTTCTAATTATATAGAAAGAAATGCGTGTTATCCGGTGTATCAGAATACGGATGTGACTTATTTTGACGAAGCGATCAAAGGACTGGAGGCGCAGCTTACGGATCTTGCAAAGGCGGAGCAATTCATTTTCATGGAGTATCATGCAATTGAGGATGAATATGCATGGAGCAGGATACAGACGGTGCTGGAAGAACGGGTGAAAGCAGGAGTAGAGGTCCGGGTGTTCTATGATGACATGGGCTCGATCGGATTCGTAAATCTGAGCTTTGCGAGAAAACTGGAAGCGAAAGGAATTGCCTGCCGGGTATTCAATCCGCTGCTTCCGGGACTTAATATGTTCCTGAATAACCGTGACCACAGAAAGATTACGGTGATTGACGGAAAGGTTGGGTACACAGGTGGTTATAACCTGGCAAATGAGTATTTTAACTATACACATCCATACGGGGAATGGAAGGATACGGGAATCCGGCTGGAAGGAGATGCGGTGGCTTCGCTTACGGTAGCATTTTTGGAAATGTGGGAAGCATCCGGGAAGACTCCGGCCGATGTGGATGTTCTGGATATAGAGGCACAGAAAAAATATCTGGTACAGCATCCGTATCAGGCAAAGCAGACGGGATATATCCAACCGTATGCGGACTGCCCGTTAGACGGAATCCAGGTTGGAGAGGATGTCTATATCAGTATCGTCAACAAAGCGGACAGATACTGCTGGTTCATGACTCCTTATCTGATCATCACGGATGAGATGACACATGCACTTTCGCTGGCGGCCAGGCGTGGCGTGGATGTGCGGATCATCACGCCGGGAATCCCGGATAAGAAGCTGATCTACAGTATCACCAGATCGTTCTATCACAATCTGGTACAGGATGGTGTAAGGATCTATGAGTGGACACCGGGGTTCTGTCATGCGAAGATGAGCGTGGCAGATGATTGCATGGCGACTTGCGGTACGATCAATCTGGATTACCGGAGCCTTTATCATCATTTTGAAAATGGGTGTTTTATGGCAGATTGTGATGCGGTGCTGGATATCCGGCGGGATATGGAGCAGACATTGGAACAGTGCAGGGAAGTGACGGAGAAGTATAAGTCCGGCCGGAGCGCGACTCTGCGGCTGGGACAGTTGTTCCTGCGATTGTTTGCGGAGCTGTTGTAGGAAAGAAGAAGGTAAAGGGACTGGGAATGCAGGTTTGCATTTCCGGTTCTTTTTATTGTATATTGACATATATCGAGATACGATATATAATAAAACCAAGAAGAAAGCAAATTTTTTTACACTCAACTATCGAAAGCCGATATATAATGAAAGCAAATATAAGAAAGGAGCAATCACTATGAAAGTAAACAAAAATATGGTCTCAGGAAATACCGCAATGTTAATTCTCAAATTGATCTCAGAAAAGGATATGTACGGATATGAAATGATCGATACACTCTCAAAGAGATCGGACAATGTATTCGAATTAAAGGTAGGAACATTGTATCCGCTGCTTCACAGCATGGTACAGTCCGGATATTTGGAAAGTTATAACCAGGAGGCGAACGGGAAACTCAGAAAGTATTACCGGATCACACCTAACGGGAAGAAATATCTGGAGAAAATGATCGAAGAATGGAATGCTTATGCCAATGCAGTTACGAGCATGATCCAGTATTCCGTATAGCACAGGTAAGGCAGTGAAGGTGGTAGAAAAGGAGGGTGTTAGATATGAAGGAAAGAGAATATCTGAAAGAACTTGGGAAGAAGATTACCGATTCGTCTGTAAGAAAAGAGATTGTAAATGAATATGAAGCGCATATAGAAGACTGCAAAGCCGCATTAATGGAATCAGGGATGACGGAAGTTGAAGCAGAGGAAGAAGCAGTCCGCCAGATGGGCGATCCGCAGGAAGCAGGTGAAGCAATGGATAAGATCTATCATAAAGTGTTTGATTCCAATATGTTTCTGTGGATGCTGGCACTGGGATGTGTACCAATTGTATGTGTGTGCATTTCTTATCTTATCGCAAGAGATCCGAACGCATTTTTATGGTTGTGGAATGATGCGCTTGGCCTGAATAAAATTCCGGCAGTTATACACCGGAATATCGGAATCGGATTGGCTGTCTATGGAATCGGATTGAGCTTCTGGGAGAAATACACGGGCAAAGCTTTATTCTATGCAGTCGGAAGAGACTGGGGGCAGGGATGTTACGTTGCAAACAGCGGGCTGGTACTTTTTATCTCGGCATTATGTTTTGCTCCGAGCTTCCCGGTGAAGGGATATGCAGGAATCCTCTGCTGTGTATTGATCGCATGTCTGCTGAATATGGTACTGAGAGGATTTATGAATCTTTTGCAGAGCAGAAGAGAGACCAGACTTTTATGGGAGATTGGAACGGCAGATACCAGAATCAACTGGAAGGGAAAAGGATATCTGTGTGGACATCATATGAAAGTAAGAGTACAGGGATCTGAGAAAGGAACGGAGATCACGGCAGGAGCACCGGTGATGGTTGTCGGAATGGAGGGATTTAAGCCGGTGGTGGCGCAGGTATAAAGAGAGAGACGTTAGATCTTGGATAGTAAGCGTATATGAAGAGAGACGTTAGATCTCGGATAATAAGCGTGTATGAAAAATGAGAGGCAAAAGTTATGAATAAGACGGAAAAGCGAATGAAGATATTCACGCTGATCATGCAGGTGATCATCCAGGCAGTGCTATTATTTCCGTGGATGAACATGGGGACATGGAAATGCAATGTGCCGGGATATCTGATAAAATTGGCTGCTTCGGGCGATGGGATGAGTTACATAAAGAAAAGTCTGAAGCCTTTGGGAGTACTGGACGGTGCAGATGAACAGATGATGGTTCAGATACTGATGCTGTTCATCTGTGAACTGGTAATGGTACTGGTAATCCAGGTGATAGGAATTGTGAATCTGATACTGGCTTTAAGCAATCACCATAAACTGCTTCTGGATATCATGTCACTGATCGCAGGATGTATGATATCATTTCTTGGGGCAGATGGGGCAGTATTTTCAGATCCGTTGTCACAGGTGTATCCATTTTTACTGGTAGTGCTTCTGGTGATCAATTTGATCGGTGCGAAGCTGATTGATTCGTGGCAGGAAGAGAAAAAGATACAGGAAGAAGTTAAAGCCAGAGAGAAAAATTACAAAGAAGAAAAGAAAAAGCATCTGGAATTTTCGGGGAAGTATCCGAAAGGATTCTATACGGCCCTGTGGAAGAATTTTAAAAGTTCAAAAAGAGATTTTATTGTTTACGTAAGTATGAACCTGCTTCCGGCGACGCTGATATTTTCCGGAGTCGGAATGGCACAGATGCTGGCACCATTCAATAAAGAAGGAAATATACTGACGGGGCATGGAATCACGGCAATTCTGCTGGAATTCCTGATCGTGAGTCTGATCGCATCGCTGATGCTGATGATCACGAATCTGTTGTCATATTTCAGAAAACGGATGAGAAATTACAGTATATTTTCGACTCTGGGAATGCGGAAGTCTACACTTTATGAAGTGCTTGGAGCAGAGATTGTGGCTGGAATTCTGGGAATGCTGATCGGGGGAGCCTGCATCGGAAGTGTGATCCTGTGTATCATCCGCAGAATCTTCATGGCAAGATCCGGAGTGGGAGCACAGCCGGCGAAGATTACAGGATTCACATATTTGATCGCAAGTCTTATCATGATCGGAATATCCGGGATTGGACTGATGATCCTGCGGGATTTCTTCCTGTACAGGGAACTAAAAAAAATGCAGCTGGGCGATGTGGAAAAGGAGAAGATGCCGGAAAAACGGATCGGTCTGTGGCTTACAATTGGCCTGGTCATTGTGGTATTTGGAATAGTGAATTTCGGAATGCGGAAGAATGCCGAAGGGTTACGGATACTTTTATTTATCTTCCTGGGCATTTATCTGGCGGAAAAGTTTGGATTTGGATTGTTCCTGAAAGTGCGGAAGCATAAAAAGAGTTATTATGCAAAGTTGATCCCATATAATTCGTTTTATTACCGTTTCAAGAGTACATTCCGTTATGTGTACGTGATCAGTCTTATACCGGTACTGATATTGTTCTTATTTGGAAAAGATATGATCTCAGCGAAGATCGCGCAAAAGCCGGAAGGACTGTTCCCGTATGATTTTGTATGTATGGCAACGGAAGCGGATAAGACATTCTGGAAACAGCTGCAGGAAAAATATGACGTGAAATTCCAGGAGTATCCGATGGTACGCGTGACGAATGTGGATAATTCGGAAAAGCTGGATGATGCCAGAGCAGTGATCATGCCGCAGGGACAGCATATAGGCATCTCGGAGACGACGTATAAAGAACTGAATAAGGCACTTGGAAAGAAAAGTGAAAAAATGAATCTATCTGCTGACGGAAAGGAAATCTATATTATTTACCAACAGGACAAGAGTACGAAGGCACATCCACTGGATTACCTGAATTCGAGAAAAGAGCCGTACCTGCACATCGGACAGCCGATAGAATCTTATGGATTTCTTGATCGGGAAAAGATCTATCCGACACGAACCGTAAAGGGGGAAAAGACGGATATCCTGACAGGTGCATTCCGGCAGGGAAGTGAGGAGAATCTGGTTGTATTTTCGGATGAATATTTTGAAAAGGTTCAGGACGACTGGAAGAAATATAATTGGATCACCGGAGATCTGGTTGAGGAGGGTGAAGCAGAAGAAGGAGTGACGATCCATCACTGGCCGACAAAGCTTGTCCTTTTGAATGTGAAAAATGCAGATTATCAGAAGATAGAAAAAGAGCTCCAGGCTTTTCGGAAGGTACATAAAGAGGATGAAAGATTTGACAAGGATGTATTATCCTGCTATTCCAAACGTACAACGATGGAACAGATTGAAAGCGAACGCTTTATGACAACGGTAGTAGATATATTTATCATGGGAGCATTTCTGCTGGGAAGCGTTCTGGTCATTTACTTGAAATATGAATCTGAGATGACGGACAAGAAGAAGCGGAATCATTTCTTAACCTGTATTGGAATGAGCTCGAAAGAAAGAGAAAAGCTGATCCGGACAGAGACGGGAATCTTTTTCTGGATCCCGGCAGTAGTTGCGGTTGTTATGGTGCCGGTGTTAACCGGGGAGATATGGAACATGCGGGAATATACGAAGGCTGACTGTGTACATTATCTGCGATATCTGTTGATCCTTGCAGTTATATATCTTGTAGTGCAGGGCATCGGTGTAAAGGTGATTGAGCAGTATACAATAAGAAAGGTAGAAGGAAAGCATGAAAGAAATATTAAAGGTAAATAACCTGATCAAGAAATTTCCAAAAGCCGGTGGGGAGATTGATGATGCGGATGCGATTTCGGTACTGAAAGGCATTAACTTTGATGTAGAACAGGGAGAGTACGTCGGAATTATGGGAAAATCCGGCTGTGGAAAGACAACACTTCTGAAGATCCTGGGATTTATGGATCAGCAGACGGACGGAGATGTGATCTTTGACGGTGTGAATACGAATGAGCTGTGGAAAGAAGAACTTACGGATATCAGACGTAGAAAGATCGGATTTGTATTTCAGGATTTTAATCTGATGGACAGCCTTTCGGTAAAAGAAAATATCATGCTTCCGGTATTGCTGGATAAAAAGGAACAGAAAGAATGTGAAGAGAAAGCGGAAGCATTGGAAAAGCAGTTTGGGATTGAACATCTTCAGGAAAAGAATCCTTATGAACTGTCCGGCGGTGAGCGGCAGAGAGTGGCAATCTGCAGGGCGCTGATCAATGATCCGAGTATCATATTTGCAGATGAGCCGACGGGAAACCTCGACTCAAAATCCGGAAAAGTTGTTGCGGAGGAATTCCGGAAAATCAATGAGGAGTTAGGGAAGACCCTTCTGATGGTAACGCATGATCCACAGATGGCAAGCCGGTGTAAGAGAGTGATATTTCTGAAAGACGGATATGTGATGAATGATGTGAGAAAAGAGGGCACGGAAGAAGAATTTTACAGAACGATCATTGGGGAGATGGAGAAGTTTTAAGATGAGATAATATATAGATGGTGATATGGGCTATGCGGCGGAAGATAATTCTGCCGCTTTTTTTACGAAAATTAATCTTGTAATCATATGAACAATATGCTATTCTGAATGCACTTCAAAGAGTGACTTCTACAAACTCTTAAGTATTTCTAAGCCAAAAGGCATCAAGTTTCGACCGTTTCACACCTAAAAATGTCTGAAACATATTCCCGACTTGAGAGAACACGAAAATTTTATAATCTATTCAGGAGGACGTGCCTATGACAAACAAACTTCAACAGTATTTCCCGATGATTCGGACAAGGGAGGAGGTGTTGAATGAGATTGAAAGTAAAAGCAGATTAAAAAATTTATTTTATGAGTGGACAGAGGAAAATCAAAATGAATTTCTGGATTTTTGTACCGGAGTGAAAGGTATAAAAATCATGTATGATTTCATGATAAAAGAAATTCTGAATCCGGAGAATACACCGGAGAGAGTAAATGAATTACTCACGTTACTTCTCGGACAAAGAGTGAGAATTGTAGACGTATTACCAAATGACGGAACAAGATTAGCAGATGAATCTACGCTTCTTATTACAGATATGGTAGTACAACTGGAAGATGGAAGTATTGCGAATCTGGAAATTCAGAAAATCGGATACTATTTTCCGGGAGAAAGAAGTGCCTGTTACTCAGCAGATCTGTTGCTTCGGCAGTATAAGAGAGTGAGAGGAATCAAAGGAAAACGATTCTCTTACAGAGATATCAAGCAGGTATATACGATCGTGCTATTCGAAAAAAGTCCAGCCGAATTTCAGAAATTTTCCAATAATTACATCCATCGTTTTATGCAGAAATCTGATACAGGAGTAAATATAAATTTATTACAGGAATATCTGTTCATACCTCTTGACATATTCAAAAAGAATCAGCAAAATGAAAATAGAAGTGTAAAAATAGAAAATCGGCTGGAGGCATGGCTTGCATTTTTCTGCATGGATGATCCGGAGACAATTATAGAAATTATAGAGAGATATCCGGATTTCAAAGAAATGTATGAACAGGCTTATGATGTCTGCCGGAATATCGAAGAGGTGATGCAGATGTTTTCGAAAGAATTGCTGGAGTTAGACAGGAATACAGTAAAGCTGATGATTGATGATATGCAGAAGGAGATAGACTGCCAGAGAGAGCAGTTGAGTCAGAAGGATGAGGAGATGTTAGAAATGAGGAAAGAAATACAACGATTACAGCAGCTATTGGATAAAAAATAGCATGAAAAATGTCAAAAGAATTGTTTTAGATACTTATAAAAATAACTAGTCAGTTGAAAGAGGTGATGTAGATGTTTTCGGAAGAATTGTTAGAATTAGATCGAAATACAGTAGAATTCATGATTGAAGATATGCGGAGGCAGATAGAAGAGAAAGATGAGCAGATAAAACAACTAGATGAGCAGATAAAACAGAAAGATGAGCAGTCAAGACAACTGGATGAACAGATAAGACAACGGAATAAACAAATAAAAGAAAGTGATAAGCAAATAAGACAACTGGATGAACAGATAAAAGAAAGCGATAGGCAGATAGGACAGTTGGATGAACAGATAAAAGAAAGCGATAGGCAGATAAGACAGTTGGATGAACAGATAAAACAATCAGAACAAGAAATACAAAAAATGGAGGAAGCAAAAGAGTAATACATAGCCTGGCTGTCTCAGGAACGTGAAACAGCCAGACCGCTTACCTCAAAGCATGTAATCCAAGGATATTCCATATAATTGATGCTGATATCCCCGGTTACAGTAACCCCATCAGGCAGATAATAGACATTTCCAAGAGGACTGGTCTCGCAGACATACCCCTGTGCGAGCATGTCCTCTTTTTCTTTATCGGTAAATCCTACCGATATCTCCAGACGCGGAGGGGCACATCAACTGGTGATTGTTTCGATGGAAAGTATGATGTTGCGGAATCCGCGTTTATTCATATAGGCAATAGCATTGTCGTTCAGGTGTACCATATGTTCAATTCCTTTCATAATTTAATAATATTACAGCAGTAATTGTAAAACAAAGTCCACAGATGGAAAGAATACCTGGTGTTTCGGCATAGAGTACCGCTCCGAATAACATGGCGGCGGCAGGTTCGCTGGAAGCGAGAATCGATGCCTTGCCGGCCTCCATATAGCGCATGGATAAAGAATATAGTGCATAAGGCAGGACGGATGATACCAGCGCATGAATAATCAGGATAAAAAAGGTGGTCCTTTGACCTGAGACAATCATACTGCTTAAAGAGTGTATATTACTGAAAGGCAGCATTGTCATGCCGGAAAAGAGTGTGCCGTAAAAAGTAATCGTCAGGAAATGATATCCTTTTTGTGTGACTTTTTTGCTTATGATTCCATATACAGCATAGAAAAAGCTTGCCAGAATTCCGCAGAGAATTCCTGTTATGCTCCAGGAAAGTCCATTGCTTTCCAGTACTCCGCTTACCAGTACACAGCCAATGAGTGCGAGTGTTACACAGGTCAGTTTGTGTCTGGTTACTGGTTCATGGAAGAATATAGCAGCCAGAAACAGAACAAAGACCGGAGACATGGCAAGTAACACGGCAGAAAGTGCAAGAGATCCTTTCGTAACGGAAATATTATAAAAGACACTGAGGGCGGTCATGCCGATCATGCCGCTTCCGATAAAAAGCCAGAAGTCACGCCGATGTACATAAAATAAATGTCGGTTATAGAATAGAATCCATATGCCAGTGATCAGAGCTGCAAGCAACATCCGGAAACTAATGATGGAAAAGTTGTCGAGCCCATCGTGTTCCAGTGTACGGACAAAGATTCCGGCAGCACCCCAGCAGATGCCGGAGAAAAATGGCAGTAACCAGGCGTATTTGGTAAGTTTCTGATTCATAAGTACCCCAATCCTTTGTAAATATAATAAATTAAGTATATCACAAAAACGGACATTGTTATGAGAACATGTCCGTTTTGTGCATTTTTATGAATCACTATAATCGATCAGAATTATCTTTCAAATGAATATATTCTGCTACAGACCGGTCAAAAGTCTTGATATGCTGGAACAGCCAGTCTACGACATTGCGCTTTACCTGTTCGATAAACTGATCATCAGGTCCTTCGTTTTCATTAAGATAATCATATAATTCCTGAATGGATTTCTTGAATTCTTCATGTTTGGCATGATGTGCGGCAAGTTCCGGGTAAGATACTTTTTTCTGCAGATCTTCTTCTTCCTGAAAATGGAAATTCGTATATTCATCAAGATAATCTAACATTTTGATTGCTTTGATCTTACTGTCACTGGATTCGCATGCTGCAACGAACTGCCGGATGCGGTCGATCAGTTCCTGATGCTGGGAATCGATGGTCTTGTTGCCTGTAATTAAGTTATCGTCAAATGTAATATTCATAGAAAAACCTCCTGTCTTTGATACGCATTGAATCCCAGTCCCGCGTAGTCTATAATGAATCATAGAAATTGTTATCAGCAGAGAAAAGGATTGGATTATGAAGTTACAACAGTTACAGATATTTCAGAACCTGACAGAAGAAGAACTGGAAAAAAGTCTTGTCTGTTCACAGGCTGTAGTAAAGAAATATCCGAAAGGTACCTATATTTTCCGCCAGGGTGATGCACCGTTAAAATTATATTTCATATTGGAAGGAATGGTTGAGCTTGGCAGTATCAACCTGAATGGCAAGATTACTCGAAGCAGTTATGTTACGGTGGGTGAGGAGTTTGGCGAAGTAGAACTATTTCTGCGCCAGTCTGCTTACTCCGGTTATGCAAAAGCAAAAAGTGAAGTATCGGTTCTGGAGGTTTCACAGAATTTCTTTGGCGGAAGATGCGAAAGAAATTGTGTACATCACAGTAAGGTTGTGTTCAATATGCTTCAGCTTTTTGCGGAAAAAGCAGAGAAATGTAACCGTCAGATAGAGGTTCTTACCAGTGGAAACTTACGTCAGCGTGTAGCGGCGTACCTGTTGGAAAACTGTGATCCGGACTACCGGGTTCGTCTGCATATGAACAGGGAAGATCTGGCAGTATATCTGAATACTACAAGACCATCTCTGTCGCGTATGCTGCTTACTTTACAGGATGAAGGTATCATCCGTCTTGTAGGCCGTAAGGTAATCGAGATCATGGATTATGAAAGGCTGCAGGAAGAAGAGTAATCAATAGTAATTAATCTTCTGCAACAAATACCTCTTTTCCTAATCCACAGATTGGACATACCCAGTCATCCGGAATATCTTCAAAGGCTGTGCCCGGTGCGATTCCGTTATCCGGGTCTCCTACAGCTGGGTCATATTCGTAGCCACATGGTTCACATACATATTTTTTCATAATTAAAATCTCCTTTTTATTAAAACTTAGTTGGTGTTAACTGGTGTTGTACAACTTATGTTGTGATTAGAGTATATAGCTTTTATAGAAAATAGTTTGTAACAAATGTTACGAAACAACAAAAAATGATAATTTGTTATATGGATTAAGATTGACAGAGATTAATTTTATAAATGAAGAAATATCGGCACAACAACTTCATATTGTTAGTATCTTTGAATGCAAAAATCAATACAGGGAATGCGTCTTAAGTATTCTTAACTATGCGCCACACTTTACCCGTCACAAAATTAAAAGTGCAACAGATTTCGTAAAAAAATATCACCAAAATTTAGACCACATTTCAAACATTTATTTTAACAAAATTACCTCTTTCATTTTCGCCTGTTATAGAGTATCATATTACTTGCACAATATCTTGTGCGGAAATGATGTTAAAAAAACAATATTTAGTAGTATTTGAGGGTGAGCACATACTACATCGGCAATAAAAACAAGAGAGGGATAAACATGAACGCAGAAATAAAGACGAACGTAATTAAGAGAAACGGCGAAGAGGTAGCCTTCGACCTGGAGAAGATCATTAATGCGATCAAAGGTGCAAACAAGGACGTCGATAAACTGCATCGGATGAATGAATATCAGATTATGGCAGTGGCGGACAACGTTGCAAAGAAAATTGAGGAATCCACTCATGCTGTCAATGTAGAAGATATACAGGATATGGTAGAGACCGGAATTATGGAACTGCGCGGCTATGAAGTCGCACAGAAATATGTGCGCTATCGTTATAAAAGAGAACTGATGAGAAAGACGAATACAACAGATAACGGAATTCTTGCACTTCTGGATCATATGAATGAAGAGGTGAATCAGGAGAACTCTAACAAGAATCCTGTGATCAACTCTACACAGCGTGATTATATGGCCGGAGAAGTAAGTAAGGACTTGTCAAGACGTGTCCTTCTTCCGGAAGAGGTTGTACGTGCGCATGAAGCGGGAATCATTCATTTCCATGATTCCGACTATTTCGCACAGAAAGAGCATAACTGTGACCTGATCAATCTTCAGGATATGCTTCAGAATGGAACTGTCATTAGTGAGACCATGATCGAGAAGCCGCACAGCTTCTTTACAGCATGTAATGTAACGACACAGATTGTTGCCCAGGTAGCAAGTAACCAGTACGGTGGACAGTCATTTACACTGGCACATCTGGCACCGTTTGTCGATATCAGCCGTAAGAAGATCCGCAGAAATGTAATCGCAGAGCGTGAAGAATGCGGAGAAGCTTTAGATGAGACAATTATCAATAAGGTGACAGAGCGCCGTTTAAGAGAAGAAGTAAAGAGTGGTATCCAGACAATTCAGTATCAGCTTATCACATTAATGACATGTAACGGTCAGGCACCATTTGTGACGATGTTCATGTATCTGGATGAGGTAGAAGAAGGCAGAACCCGTGATGACCTGGCTATGATCATTGAAGAAGTGATGATTCAGAGAATGCAGGGAGTAAAGAATGAAAAAGGTGTATGGATCACACCGGCATTCCCGAAACTGATCTATGTACTGGATGAGGATAATATTACAGAAGATTCCAAATATTGGCATCTGACAGAACTGGCAGCAAAATGTACCGCAAAACGTATGGTACCGGACTACATCTCTGCCAAGATTATGAAAGAGATGAAGAATGGAGAAGTATATCCTTGTATGGGATGCCGTTCGTTCCTGACGGTAGAAGACAGCCAGAGAAATCCGGACGGAAGCCATAAGTTCTATGGACGTTTTAACCAGGGAGTTGTAACGATCAACTTAGTTGATGTTGCATGTTCATCAGAAGGAGATATGGAGAAATTCTGGAAGATCCTGGATGAGCGTTTGGAATTATGTCACAGAGCACTGAGATGCAGACATGAACGTCTCCTGGGAACGGTTTCCGATGTTGCTCCGATTCTGTGGCAGAACGGTGCACTTGCAAGACTGAAGAAGGGTGAGACGATCGATAAATTATTATTTAATGGTTACTCCACTATTTCGCTTGGATATGCAGGACTTTATGAGATGTGTGTACGTATGCTTGGCAAATCACATACCGATCCCGCAGCAAGACCATTTGCAATGCAGGTAATGCAGAAGTTAAATGATAAATGTGAAGAGTGGAAAAAAGCAGAGAATATCAGCTATTCTGTATACGGAACACCGATGGAATCTACCACATACAAATTTGCAAAATGTCTGCAGAAGCGTTTTGGAATCATCAAGGGTGTAACAGATAAGAATTATATTACGAACAGCTATCATGTACATGTATCAGAGAAGATTGATGCATTCAAGAAACTGAAATTCGAAGCCGATTTCCAGAAGCTTTCACCGGGTGGAGCAATCAGTTACATCGAAGTACCGAATATGCAGAACAATATTCCGGCAGTACTTTCTGTTATGCAGTATATTTACAATAACATTATGTATGCAGAGCTGAATACAAAGAGTGATTACTGTGAATGCTGTGGATATGACGGAGAGATCCAGATTAAAGAAGATGAGAATGGAAAGCTGATCTGGGAATGCCCGAACTGTGGTAATCAGGATCAGGATAAGTTATTTGTGGCAAGAAGAACCTGTGGATATATCGGAACACAGTTCTGGAATCAAGGACGTACGCAGGAGATTAAGGACAGGGTATTGCATTTGTAAAACTGCAAGATATAAAGACAGTAAAAAGGCCTTTTAAGAAGTGAGAAAGCTTTTTGAAAGGCCTTTTTATATTGTATAAAGATAGCTTTTCAAAAGGACATGCGTTATAATAAAAAAATATGGGGAAAAGAAAATGTCGACAGGAGGATTAAAAAATGACAAAAGATAATGAAAAGTATCAGGCATATGTTCAGATTTTAAATGAAGAGCTGATTCCTGCAATGGGGTGTACGGAACCGATCGCGCTGGCTTATGCGGCTGCAAAGGCAAGAGAAGTACTGGGATGTCTGCCGGACAGAGTCTGTATCGGAGCAAGCGGAAGTATCATTAAGAATGTAAAGAGTGTAATTGTGCCGAATACAAATCATTTAAAAGGAATACCGGCGGCAGCAGCAGCGGGGATTGTTGCAGGAAACGCAGAAAAAGAACTGGAAGTTATCTCCGAGGTAACAGAAGAAGAGACAAAAGAAATCGCAGAATTTCTTGAACATACAGAGATTACGGTAGAACATATCAATAACGGATGTGTATTTGATATTATTGTGGAGGTATTTCACGGGGAAGATAAGGCAAAAGTAAGAATTGCCAACTATCATACGAATATTGTAAGAATAGAAAAGAATGGAGAGATCCTGCTTAATGTACCGGTCGCAGGAGAAAGCGAAGAAGGACTGACAGACAGAAGTCTTCTGGATATGAAATCTATCTGGGATTTTGCAAATACAGTGGACATAGAAGATATCCGGGAAGTGATCAGACGTCAGATAGAATATAATTCTGCAATTGCGGATGAAGGATTGAAAGGAAATTACGGAGCAAACATCGGAAGTGTTCTTCTGGATACTTATGGAAACGATGTACGTACCAGAGCAAAAGCACGTGCGGCGGCAGGTTCCGATGCGCGTATGAACGGATGTGAGCTTCCGGTTGTGATCAATGCGGGAAGCGGTAATCAGGGAATGACCTGTTCTCTTCCGGTTCTGGAATATGCAGATGAATTACAATCCGGAGAGGAAAAGACATACCGCGCACTGGTCCTTTCGAATCTGGTCGCAATCCACCAGAAGACGGGAATCGGGCGACTGTCGGCATATTGTGGTGCAGTAAGTGCGGGTGCGGCAGCCGGAGCCGGAATAGCATATCTTTGTGGCGGTGGTTATGAAGAAGTGATCCATACAGTGGTAAATGCTCTGGCAATTGTATCCGGTATGGTATGTGATGGTGCAAAAGCATCCTGTGCTGCGAAAATCGCTTCATCTGTAGATGCCGGGATTCTTGGATATAATATGTATTTAAGAGGGCAGCAGTTCTATGCCGGTGACGGAATCGTTACAAAAGGAGTAGAGGCAACGATCCAGAATATTGGTCGTCTCGGAAAAGATGGTATGAAAGAGACTAATGAAGAGATCATCAAGATGATGATCAGTGACTAGGGAGAGTATACAGATTATGAATTACGGAAATATCAAAGAGTGTGATATTGCAGACGGACCCGGCGTAAGAGTCAGTTTGTTCGTATCAGGCTGCAGACATCACTGCAAAGGCTGCTTTAATGAAGAGACATGGGATTTCGGATTCGGCCAGCACTATACAGAAGAGACAGAAGCAGAAATATTAAGATTGCTGGGGGCTGGTTTTGTCCAGGGGTTTACGCTTCTGGGTGGTGAACCGTTCGAACCGGAGAACCAGGTGGAACTGGTAAAGCTCCTTAAGAAGATAAGAGAAACTTATCCGCAGAAAGATATCTGGTGTTACAGTGGGTATCTTTTTGACCGTGATATGGTTCCGGGAGGATGTGTCCATACAGATGTGACAGAGGAGATGCTGTCGTATATTGATGTACTGGTAGACGGAGAATTCAAGGAAGAATTAAAAGATGTAACACTGGTGTTCAGAGGAAGCCAGAATCAGAGAATCATTGATGTACAGGAAAGCCGGAATCAGGGAACAGTTGTGCTTAAGGATTTTTAACAAAATATAGAAATCTACAGGACCTGCCACTGGCAGCTCATTACGGATGCTTTGGCCGCTGGCAGGTCCTCTTGCATACTTGGGTATAAAAAGGGCAGGAGATTATTTCTCCTGCCAGATGCGTAACATCTTGATGATCTTTTCTTTTGCTGTTACAGAAAAACCACGGAATACATTCAGCATCTCATCATTTAACTGATGCTCTTTCTCATCCAGAGGAGGAATATCTCTTCCGGCATCCAGAATAGTATCCACGGATACGTTGCAGAGCTTAGAGTAATAAAGAAGAACTCTTAAATTAAGCTTTGCTCGATTGTTTTCGACATTACTGACGAAAGGAACAGTACAGTTCAGATCTTTGGCAACCTGTTCCTGAGTGATTCCACGCTCACTCCTTAATTGTTTCATTTTTAATCCCACTTTTGAAAAATCCACTTCGTTCATTGCAAGGCTCCTTTTAATATGTAATGTATAACGAATTTATATAAG